>CAYNAC010000021.1:0-9284 GCA_964395155.1 Candidatus Woesearchaeota archaeon | reverse complement strand
CTATCATAAAAGATATGACTGAACTTCAAGCAAGAGATTTTTTAGTAAACAACGTTAAAGGGTTAGGTATGAAAGAGGCATCTCATTTCTTAAGAAACACAGGAGGGCAAAATCTCGCTATTTTAGACAGGCATATTCTAAGCCTACTAGCAGAACATGATATCATAAAAAAACCCAAATCTTTATCTGTGCAAGCCTATAAAGAAATAGAATCAAAGTTTGCAGAGTTAGCCAGCACACTAAGAATGCCTCTTTCAAAACTAGATTTGTTTTTATGGTATATGAAGACAGGAGAAGTTTTGAAATGAATTTTTCAGAAAAATGTTACAACTTAATCAAGAAAATTCCCAAAGGAAAGGTTACAACATATAAAGAAATAGCAAAAACACTAAAATCTAAAGGTTACAGGGCAGTAGGCAACGCAATGAACAAAAACCCTCATGATACTAAAGTTTATCCATGTCATAGAGTAATAAGTTCATCAGGGTATGTTGGAGGATATGCTAAAGGGACCAGTGAAAAAATTAAAATCTTAAAAATAGAAGGAGTAGAAATAGCAAATAACAAAATAGATTTAAACAAATTCGGATTTAATTTTAGATAAATATCAACAAAACTCACAGACTTCTTTTTTCTTCTCTTCTTTTTTATTGCTCTTTGACTTATTTTCTTTCACAATCTTTTTTTTCTTTTCAGGCATATAAAATCAAACAGAATCTAGTATTTAAATTTTTACGCATTTAAAGCGAGCCCGGTTTACGCCGCGCAAACCGGACCCTTTCATCTCAGTTTAGGAGATGAATATAACGTCTAAATTGTTTAGACATTTTTCAAATCTTATGTTGTTATTTAAATTTAACTAACAAAATGACCTTGCCCTAATACTCAAGCATAATTTTTCCGCCAAGTTTTAACATAATCGAGGATGCTTTAACTTGTCATTATATAAACCTAAAAAAATATCTTACTTAATCGTAATATAGTTAAATTTTTACAAAACTTATCTAAATAACGAAGAATTATATTTTACAAAATGCTTTTCCACCTTTCATAATATATTTTTGATGGTATTCTTCAGCTTTGCAGTATGTAGAGACTTTCTCGACAGAGGTCACTATAAGATTATCCAATTTTATTTGTTCATTTTTAATAAATTTTAAAGCTTCTTTTTCCTGACTGGAGTCAAAGTAAAAAATAACGCTCCTATATTGATAACCAATATCTGGTCCTTGGCGATTCATCTGTGTTGGATCATGAATTTTAAAAAATATTTTAAGCAATTCTTCATAAGTTATTTTTTTAGAATCATATTCAATTCTAACAACTTCTGCATGTCCAGTTTTACCATTACAAACTTCTTGATAGCTCGTATTATCAGATTTCCCTCCAGCATATCCAACTTCAGTATTTACAACTCCTTGCAATTTTCTAAAAGCTTCTTCAACTCCCCAAAAACATCCTGCTCCAAACATAGCTAATTTACATTTAGAATTCATCTTTTATACAAAAATTTCTCAATTTGAGATTTCGCTTTTTCACGAGCTTTCTGATGCTCTTTCAAAAATTCATTTATCTTATCAATTGTAATTTGCTTTAATTCTCCAGAAGTCATCGCCCCTGACTTGTAAGCGTTATGTATATCTCGCAATTTTTTATCATCCGGTTCAAACATGTATCTTAGGTATTGAAATGAAACATCAATATCAGGGTTTCCTCCGTGTCTTCGGTGTTCTTCTAGAGTGTCTCGCCCTCCAGAAAAAGCATATTTTTTTATTTTCCTTTCAACTTCTTTAGGAGCATCAGTAGTGTAAATTGCAGTGTCATCTTTAGATGAACTCATCTTACCATTAGCTCCAGTTAATGGAGGGAGAAAACTACATTGTATTGACGCAGGTTTATAATGCCCTAGTTTTGGTAAAATGTCTCGAGTTAATCTAAAATGAGGGTCTTGATCAATTGCATGAGGAATCAAACAAGGAATTTTTTTATTTTTTAGAACAGAGGGTAGAAAAGCCGGAACTGCTTGCATTGAAGTGTAAAAGATTTGACCAATATTTGCACTTTCATCAAATCCAAAACTAGATTTAACCATAGAGAAAGTTATTTTTTTAGCAACCTTGCAAGCTTCAGGATAAATAATATCAGCATGTTTTGTATCTACGATAAAATGTGTCTTTTTAGGGTTAAATCCTAAAGCAATAACATCCAACATATTGTCTTCAAGATTCTTTTGAACCTCTTCAAAACTTAAATCTTTTTTAAAAAGAAATTTTTCTTCATCTGGAAATTGAAACCATAATTCGCAGTCAAAAGCATCTTGTAAAAACTTAGTAAATTGCCAAGACATTAAGTGACCTAAATGTATTGGTCCAGAAGGAGACCTACCAGTGTAAAGAAAAAACTTATTTCCTTTTTGATATTCATCAAGCAACCACTTTAAATCTCTATGGGCAAAAAATATCTTTCTATCAAGCATAAAATTTTTGCCAGTTATTTTTTCAATTCTCTTTCTCAATTCATCATTTATTTCCTCAACCCCGAACTGAGAAATAAGTTTAGCATAATCTATACTATCTGAAGCATCCCAAGGAGTAACATAAAATTTTTCACCTTTCATAGACTATCTAATATAAAATAGAATATAAACTTTACTTAGTCATCGACCTTGCCTATAAATCCAAAATATGATTAAATGTATTACTTGTTAATTGAAATAACTGATAAAATATCTCAATCTTAAAATTTTTTATGCAAATATCTAGTCATCAATTTATAATCCAAATATAAATAATAGAGTATAAAGAAAAGCAACAACAATAAATGAAATGTATTCCGTTTTTTTATGTATCTTATTTACTAGTTCTGTTTTCTTCCTTTCATAGAGCTCAAGCATAAAAACATTCATTATGAAACTCAAAAGAAGGATAAAGTAAGTCATAATCATAAATTTATCTGCAAAAGTTAAATAACCAAGAGGAGGGATTTGATTTGCAATAGATATATGAAACATTACAGATGCAATCAAAGCTGAACCAACCATGGTTAAACGAGTAGTTATTTTATCAGGGTCTAAAAAGAAGCTAGACAACATAACAAGAACTATAAAAAATATTGGTAGAAAAGTTTTCAAAATAGAATTAAACATTAATCTATAAATTGGGATATTAAATGTATATCTGGAATAAGTTTCATCATATGGTCCATAATAGTGTTCATCAACTGAAGCACTCCATTCTCCCATTTGCCAACCAGTAAAAAACACCGCAGGGTCGATTCCGCTTTGAGATTCATCAACTACATAATTTAATTTTTCAACAGTTGCTTTTTTATCTTCAATAATTATTGGCAAACTTTGAGAGTCAAATGGAAATTTTTTTAAATCTATAGGTGCAATTAAAGAAGCTTGTATTCTATAAAATTTTTCACTTGGATTATCTATTATTTTATCGATACTAGTAGCTCTACCATTAGAAAACTCAAAATCTTGTAAAGGGCACATATTTTTACAATTCATAGACAAATAAAAATCTGCACTAAATGAACCTGTTCCAACGTCAAATTTACCAATACTCAAAACATAAACTCCTATTTTTATTTCTGAACTAGATATACTATTCTGAGCAAACACAAATCCAGACAATAATATAATCATAAATATAAATATTATTTTTTTCATAAAATTGAGTACTTTGATTTTTTTTAAATCTTTCTTTAAATTATTCTAAAAGTAAGGCTTTTATACTCATTAAAACTATATATTCGAAAGATGGTTTTTGATTTTGTAGTTATAGGTGCAACTGGAATGCAAGGTAGAATAGTAACTAGAGATTTACTAGAAAATGGTTATTCTGTTCTTTTATGTGGTAGGGACAAAAAAAGAATAGATTATTTATTAAAAAAATATAAAAAAACTTCTTTTGAGCATGTAGATGCAAGAGACATTGAAAAAATGTCTAAGATATTTAAGAAATCTGGAGCAAATATAGTCATAAACTGCGTAGAAGGAGATTGGAATTTAAATGTTCTAAATGCTGCAATTAAAGCAAAAGTTCATTCAATAGATCTTGGTTCTGAAATTCCTCTAACTAAAGAGCAATTTGCATTAGATAAAGTTTTAAAAAGAAATGATTTAACTCACATTACTGGTTGCGGTTCTGTTCCTGGAATAGGAAATGTCTTACTAAATTTTGCAGCAAGCAAATTAGATTCATTACATACGATAGAAGTAGGATTTGCATGGAATTCAAATATTAAGAAATTCGTAGTTCCGTTTTCAATGGAAAGTATAATTGAAGAATTTACTGAACCAGCAACAAACATCAAAGACGGAAAATTTACTAAGATAAGGCCGTTAGATTCTTTAGTGAAAACAAAAGAACCATTTGTAGGAAAGCAAAATTCTATGTTTGTAAGGCATCCAGAAACCTTCACATTTTATCATTATTTTAAAAATAAAGGTTTGAAAAATGTAAGATTTTATGCAGAATTCCCTCCACATTCATTTGAAGTTATAAAACAATTAATTGATTTAGGTTTTGACAAAAGAGACAAAATACTTGTTGATGGAGTTCATGTCAAACCAATTAATGTAGTGACAGAAACTCTAAAAGATTTAAAATTTCCTAAAGGATATAAAGAAAAAGAAAATTTGTGGTTAAGATTGTATGGAAAGCATAACGGAAAAACTAAGGACATTTTAATAGAGTGTATTGTCGGAACTAATAAAGGTTGGGAAGATGCTGGATGCAATATAGATACTGGGATGCCTGCAAGCATAATGGCTCAAATGATAAAAGAAAAAATAATCACTCAAAGAGGAAGTTTTGCACCAGAAGCAATTATCCCGCCAAAACCATTTTTCCACGAGTTAAAAAAACGTCAAATGTATATTTATGAGAACGGCAAGAGAATAAACTAATATGAAAATTAAAAGAGAAATATTTTGGAAAAATCCTAAATATAAACCATATCCTAAGTTAACTAAAGATATTGAATGCGATTATTTAATAGTTGGGGGAGGAATAACTGGAGTATCTCTAGCATATTTTTTATCAAGTCTATCTAAAAATAAAGTTGTATTAGTTGAAAAAAATTTCATAGGTTCTGGAGCAACTTCAAGTTCGGCAGGAATGTTGACTCTAAGAGGAGAGTTGGATTTAAGCCAAATATTTGAAATTTTGGGAAAGAAAAAAGGTTTTGAATATTGGAATGCAAACAAACACGGATTAGAAATAGTGAGAAATATAATTCACAAAGAAAAAATGGATTGTGACTATGAACCAAACAACACAATATTTGGAAACATCAAAGGAGATTCAACACACACTTACTTGAGTAAAGAATATTTGTTAGAAAAAGAGTTAGATAGTAAAGCAAAATTTTTGATAGGAGATGAAATAAAAAAAGAATTAAACACTTCTTTGTTTGATCAGGCAGTCCTTTCATATGATCACGGAATTTCAGTAAATCCGGTAAAACATGTTCAAGAATTAGCAAGAGTATCTTCTAGCAAAGGCGTAAAAATATTTGAGAAAACAAAACTTGAATCGTACAACAAAAAATATGCAGTAGCTTCAAATAATAAGATATTTTATAAGAAGATGATTCTAGCAATAGATAAAGATCTATTAAACAAAGGAGTCAAAAATAGAAAGTCTACAATAATGATAACTAAGCCTCTTAGTGATTCAGATTTAAAAAAAATAAACATGGGTAAAAAATTCATATGGGATACACAAGAAGAATATCATTATTTGAAGTTAACAAAAGAAAATAGACTGATGATTGGTTTTGGAGATTTATTTGTAGATAAAAAAAATAAAAAACTCTCTCTTCACACTCATCACTTACATCAAATAATTTCATTTGTTAAAAAGCTATTTCCTCAAATCAAAATAACTCCAGAGTATGCATGGTCAGGTATTTTTTCTACAAGTTATAATCTGTTGCCTATGTTAAGGGAAAAAGAAAATCTAATTTCTATATCTGGTTGCGGTTCTCAAGTAGTTTGCGTTTTAGCCTCACACCATCTAGCACACAAACTATTAGGTGGTAAATCTCCTCTAGATAAAATACTTAAAAGCGAAAAGGCAGTAAAATAAAATGGGTTTTATTCGTGCAGGTTTTACTGGAGGATTTTTAGGAATAATTATTAGTATCACACATATTTTTGTAGAATCAAGATTTATAGATAGATTATCTTCAGTTGGTCTTTACTTAGCTAATTTTTTTGGCAAGGCCTGTCTAGATGATTGCGGAATAATAGAAACATTTAGCACAATTCTTGCAACAATAGTTGGAAATACTATTGCCTATTTTGTAATTTTTGCAATTATAAGCATGGCAATTGGAATAATAAAAATGTGGCTCAAACCATCTTCTTCAGTTCAATCAGTTATGGTTCAGCAAACAAATCCAACCACTCAAACACCTCAACCAGTTATAGTTCAACAACCATCTTCAGAAAAAAAAGAACAAGAAAAGAAATTAACAAAAGATAAAAGACCAAGAAAGAAAGCAAAAGTTAGAAGAAATTAATTATCTTCAGGTCTATTAATTATTATAGTCTCGGCATAAAATGGTAATAATCCGTTATATTCGCTAACTCTCCTCATAACTTCAGTTAATCTTTCGACTTGACCCACTTTTACGGAAAAAGATTCTCTAAAATTAATAGTCTCATCGTGATTTAGTTTTGAAGCTAAAAAATCGTAAGCGGCACAACATACTGGAACTTCATCTTTTTGTATAACTATCTTACTATCTGGTTTTCCAGTTTTTCTTAATACTATCTCTTCACTTTCAATACTAGAAGAAACTATTATCAATCCATCTTCAAGTCTATCTGCAAATCCTTTTAATGCGTTGTGAAATGCTCTTATTTTACCAAGAGTCAATCTATTAGAATAATCTCTACATTCTAAATTTCTTTCAAGTTCCATTAAATCGACTCAAAAAACATATTTATAAATCTAATCTTTATTTTATTTTAAACTAAAAAATTCCGCTCTAGATTTCTTATAGGGTCACATTTCATATTTTACACCCAAACCAAGAATACTTCAAAATATACTTGTTTTGAAGTTCCCGCGAACATCAGTTTGCGAGGACTTCGATTCCTGACTAACGCCCAAACCAGGAATCGAACCTGGATATCCTTTCGGAAATGCGAGTTCCAGTCGCATGCAATTCCACTATGCGATTTGGGCATTTTGACTTCCGCAGTGAGGAGCTTCGCAGTCCGAAGACGAGAAAGCCCACAACAAGAGAAGGCAAAATTATGAAAGTATGTAATAAAGATGTCTTTTAAGTGTTTTGAATCTTTCTAGAAACAATATCATAAACTTCATTTCCAATATCTTCAATGCTTTTTAAGGAATCGCGCGTCTCATTTGGAGCACAATCAATTCTTTCCCAACCATATAGGTTAGCAAGCTCAAGATAAACTTCTCTAGAGTGTCTAAGGTATTCTCTATTTTGCTCATGTCCATCTGCAATTTTATCCCTATTTTTTCTTAACTCGTTTGTAACTTCTTCAGGCATATCTAGAAAAACAACTAAGTCAGACCTAGGAAATTTCAACGAATTATACTCTAAACCTTCAAGCCATTTAATCAATTCATCTCTCTCTCCAACATAATTAAGTTTAGCTCCTTGGTGAGCCATATTTGATTCAACTCCCCTATCACATATTACATTAATTCCGCTTTCAAGTTTTCTTTTAATTTCTTCAGAACTTGCCCATCTATTCAGCGCAAAAAAAGTAGAAGCAATTTTAGGATTTAATTCAATAGAGGGTCCAAACTCTTGCCCATAACTATTTCTACCCAAATATCTCTCTATAATATCTCCGGTAGGAGAATCATATATTGGAAAGCTATACAATGCACAAGCCACTCCATCACCATTTAATCTTTTTTTAAGCCTCAAGGATTGAGTAGCCTTACCGCTACCATCAGTGCCTTCAATGACAATTAAATTCCCTTTTTTCCTTTTTGCGTTCATTTTAAGTAGCCATCACTGCTTTAGAATTCCATTTATGGGGTTTGTATCCTTCAATAGTAATCACTTCTCCAATTGGCATTTTTATTAGGTCTAAAAGAGGGCTGTCCATTACCATTACTTCAGGTAAATCTCTTGGTTCTTTAGAAAGTTGTTCTAGAATGAAAGGTATGTGGTCCTTACCTTCATTTCCATTACTTTCAATTCTAGTCCTATTTAGATAATCTTTTCTTAATTCTAAGTATTGTTTTCTCTCATTAATTTCTCTAAATTCGCTTTGAAATTTTTTAACATTTGAATGATTTTCCCAAAAATCAGTTCTAGGAGGAACTCCTAAATAAGCATGAGTATTAATTGGGATATGGCTAAATTTTCTTGGCATCAGACCTGTTTCGTTTGCAATAAGTTGTAACAATAAAGCATCTTGGGTAATGTTGAAGGGCACTCCAAGATAAACATCTGCGCTTCTTTGAACAGTTGTTAAATCTAAATTTTTTCCATAAACTGTAAACTGGTGCCAGAAAGGACACGGACCCAACGCCATTTCTCCAAGGTCAGCAAGATTCCAAGCACTCAAGGTATGGTATCTCGAACCAGGCTTTTCCTTAATTCCTTTAATGAGGTTTGCTAGTTGATCTATTTCTTCCACCTTCCATTCTTGCGGATTCCATTCAGATCCTACATCATGTCCTGGCACAAATACTGGTTTTTTCCAGTGTCTCCATTGATATCCATAAACAGGTCCTAAATCTCCAGCTTCTCTTGCAAAATCAGAGTCAGTTTTAATCCGATTTTGATATTTTTCAAATTCTCTATTCCAATCTGCAGAGTGTTTAGGGAACTTTTCAGTCAAACCATTTTTCACCAAGTATCTGTCAAAAGCATTAGCTGTCCAAATATTAACATCTTTATCAACTAAAGGTTTTACATTTCTCTCACCACATAATTTCCAAAGAAGTTCTTCTCCAGGTAATCTTATCGGAACATTTTTTGTTGTTACTAAAGGGAATCCATCATCTAAGTTATAAGTGCTAACAGGTGCATTAGATACACCTATAATATATTCTCTAGTTCTTGGCTCAAATTGTACTTCCCCTTCCCCTAAAACCCTTTTTAACAAGTCATGATATTGTCGCATTTTATAAAAACATTATTTTACTTTAAATATAAATGTCTACTAGAAAATATATTTTAATTATTGCCCGAGAAATCTATCTTTCTTTAGAGAATATATGAATTTCCTCTAGAAGAACAAAGTTAGAACATGAGCTCAAGGATGGAAC
>CAYNAC010000020.1:0-9432 GCA_964395155.1 Candidatus Woesearchaeota archaeon | reverse complement strand
GTAATATATTTAATTATATTTTGTATTTATGTGCAAGACCCTCACGAGCCATTACTTTTTATTTCCAAAACCTATAACTTTTCAAAAAAAATCTTTTTTTCTGCAATTATTTTTGAGCTCAAATTTAATTTTTCCAACAATTTTTCAATTCTTTCTCTAGGGGTCAATGATGAAACGAGCAAAATAATTATCCCATTTTTTGCAAGGTGTTTTACTGATTGTTTAATAAATTTTAAAATAAACTCGTCCCCTCTTTTGCCTCCACTAGTGGCCAATTTACTCTCCTTATCTTCTTTTTCATCGTTCGGTAAATAGGGAGGGTTACATATTATTAAATCAAATCTTCCATCAACTTTTTTAAATAAATCTGAATGTATTTTTATTATTTTCTTGTTTTTTATAGTGTCAAGTGCTTTTTTATTTAGGTCAACTGCAGTAACAGAACGAGCTTTAGAATTTAATGATTTTTTTGCTAAAATCCCCAAACCTGTACACATATCAAGAACATCTTTATTTTTCGCATAACTTGAAATTACTCTTTCAATGAGAAAAGAATCGTCAGAGGGCTCATAAACCAAACTCATAAACTAAATATGTCTAATATTTTATCTTTAAAGATTATCACCGTCACTAAAGAAAGAACTAAAATAAGAAGAATTATTGCCATTACAATTATTTTTCCAGTACCAGAAGGATTAGTTCTTGCAGAAGGCAGAGGTTTCAACGGCTTTAATTCAGACATAGAGTCTTTAGTAGAGATCTTAGAATAATTATTAGGATAATTTTTATTTACTTGCTGATTGGTTTCTTGTGAATTATAAGAATTTACTTGAATAGTTCCAGAGGATTTATTTTGACTATCGTTGCTGATTTTATTATTAGACTGATTTTTGTCAATTTTATTTAACGATTTATTTCCGTCAAAAGTTGCTTTTGGAAAACTTTGCACAATATAATCATATGCTTCTCTAACGTCTTTCATGGGATAACCTGAATTAATTAAAGATTGAGCTATCTTCAGAGGGTTTCCACCATGATCAATCGCATTTTTCAACATCCCTACAATATCTTCTCTCATGCTATTTTTATTGACTCTCCATTAGAAAGTAAGTGAACATTATAACCCTTTTTGTACCCCATTTCTTCAGCTACGTGCATTCCAGGAATGGTCTTTGCATGGTCTCCATGCGACGGAATTACATTTTCAGGATTTGTCAATTTTATTAGTTCCATTAAGTCCTCTCTAGCACCATGTCCTGAAACATGAATATTATCATATATTTTAGGATTAAACTCATCAAGTCTTCTCATTAATTCTGTTCTAGAAGCAATTGTTTCGGGAGCAGGAATTGTCTTAGAACAAAAAACAACATTATCTCTAGGTTGCAATTTAAAAGGTAGTTGCTTTCTAGATATTCTATCCAAAACAGAACCTCTTTCTCCTTGATGTCCAGTACAAACTATTAAGTATTTACTTCTATCAGCATCTGCCTGCCTCAATACTTTTTCAACTTGTTTTTTATAAGTGGCCATAATTATTTTATTTTTAAACGGCACTTGATTGATAGCTTCTCCAGCAGAAATATATTTTGCTAAACTCCTTCCAATGAAGACTATTTTTCTATCTAATTTCTGGCCAAAATCAACTATTGACTTTAATCTGGCTATATGAGAAGCAAATGTGGTAACAATCAAACCTGCGTTGTTTTCTTCCAAACTTCCAAGAGTATCTTTTACCATTTCTCGAGCCATATTTTCAGAAGGTGTCTTTTTTTCAGAGTGAGCATATAAACAATTTACTACAAGCGCTTTTACTCCTTCTTTTGAAATCTCTTTTAATCTTTTGTAATTTGGTTTATCTCCAATCACAGGAGCATCGTCTAATTTGTAATCATTTGCATATAATACAACTCCGTCAGGAGTATGAACTGCAACAAGAGCACATTGAAGAGTTGAGTGAGTCATATTTATGAATTCTACTTCATATTTTTTCTTACCTTGAATTTGCGCAAAACCATTCGGTTTTATGCTGTATACTTTGTTATTAGCTGGCAACCCTCTCGAGGTCAAAAGAGTCTTTAAAACTTCAGTGGTATAAGGAGTTCCATATATTCCAGCCTTGTATCTATGCGCTAAGTACTGAACCGCTCCAACATGGTCAAGATGCGCGTGAGATATAGCAATGGATCGAACCTTACTTCTCAAATTTTTTGATCTAAATAATGATCATTAGGTAAAGCTCCGATTGCTCTCATTCCACTTTCAGTAGGTATTTTTTCTCTTTCACTTACTCCAACTAAAGCTGGTATGAAAAGACCAGCATCACAAAGAGTAACGTCCTCATCACATTCGACAGCGGTCATATTTTTACCGACTTCACTAAAACCCCCCACAGCATGAACTTTCAACATAAAGCTTAATTGAGATTTAAGTTTATAATGGTTTGTAAAAATTTGACCTTGCACATAAACAAAGTTAAGTTTGAAACATTTTATTATCTACATTAATAATTCAATATAGGGCTTAAAAATTATATCTTATTTTTATATTGAAGTTATAGAAAAGTAAGCTATAAATACCAATTGAACAATTTACTGATATGGAACACCACATTAATGTTTTATATGGGGCAGTTGTATTATTGTTAATAGTTCAATTAGTTTCTTTTACATTTATTAGTTCTCAATCAGCTAAATTAATCTCTCAACAAAATAATTTTGAAGAAGAGGTTAAAGACTCTCTAAATAATTTAAGACAAGAAAATCAATATCGTGTTGGAGAGATTGTAAGAACTATATCTCAACAGAGAAGTGATTTTGAAACACAAATTGATTTATTAAAATCCACTCAACAAGACTTATCTTCTGTCGTCGAAGGAGCTATTAAAAAGGTTGTAACTATAACCACTGACGTTTCTGCTGGAACTGGTTTTGTAGTAGCAGATGGAAATTATATCTTAACAAACAATCATGTAATTGACCAAAGTAAAGCGGTTCAAGTTCAGACATATAGTAATGAAGTTTATACTGCACAAATTATTGGTTTTGATCCTGTCGCAGATTTAGCAGTTCTAAAAATTTCAGGAAAATTAGAAAGTTTTAATTTTGCAGATTCAGACAAAGCTTCAATCGGGCAAAAAGTTATTGCAATAGGAAATCCACTAGGATTATCATTTACTGTAACCGAAGGGATAATCTCTGCTCTAAAAAGAGAAGGTCCAAACGGATTGCAGTCCTATATCCAAACAGATGTTACTCTAAACCCTGGAAATTCAGGAGGACCATTAGTAGATAAAGATGGCAAAGTAGTAGGAATGGCCAACTTCAAAGTAGGTGGTGCAGAAGGACTAGGTTTTGCTTTAGATAGCAATATGTTAAGAAGAAAAACGAATGAAATAGTAGGTAGCAATATTATATAATAAATTTAAAAACATTATTTTGGCACAAACCATTAAAAAGTTTAAATGTTTATTTTGTGGATGTTAAAGTTAAAACCCTCGGCAAGAATAGATAAAAGATATCTTTCAATAAAAGGAACAAGAAATTCAATTGAAAAAGCAATTCTTGAATTTATAGGTGTTTTAGGTTGGGCAGAGGCTTCTCCAGTTTTTGTTTCAGAAATTTCTGGAGAAGTGGTTTTATGTGTAAACAGAAAATCTCTCAACAAAATAAAAGCCGCATTTGCCTTAGCAAAAGATGAATTAAAAGTATTAAGAGTTTCAGCAACATTGAAAGGTCTCACAAAGAATTAAAAACAAACTTATTTTTCAAAAATTATGCCTAAAGATAGTTTTTTTGTTAATCATTCAATTTATGAAGGTCCTCTGGACGGGATTTACACAGAACGTAACTTTGAAGAGTTTATAAAAACAGAAGTTTGTGATTTATTAGACAGGCAAAGCATAGATAATCATTTCACTAGAGGGGACATAAGGGTTTTAAGCAAAGATACAAGAACAATAATCTATGACTTTTCTTCCTCTCGTTTTGGAATAACTCATGAAATAGATTACGGCTCTAAAAGATGTAGTCTAGATTTTACAAGTAGATCAGATTCTAGAACTGCCCAAGGAGTTTATCTTTTTCTATTAGGTAGACTCGAACTTGAAAAAAGAAGAAACTAACAAATAGCAAATTTTAAATAGGTATATGTCCGCTCAAGTTTATCTTTAAGAGGTTTTAATAAAATGAGTCAACAAATTAATAATTATTTTTCAGAATACTTTCCACACTTATTAGGAGTAAAAGAATAAAATGGATATGCCAACAGAAATGCAACACCAAGCAATGGGATACGACCGAGCAGCCACTATGTTCTCTCCAGAAGGGCATCTGTTACAAGTAGAATATGCTGAAAAAACCGTTAAATTAGGAAGCAATAGCGTAGGCATTCTGTGCAAAGACGGAGTAATATTTGTCGCAGACAAAAGAATAAGAGACAATTTAATTGCTCCAGAATCAACCGTTAAAGTTTTTGAAGTAGATGATAATGTAATGGCCACAGCAGCTGGAATTGCTTCAGATGCAAGAGTTTTAGTTGATAAGGCACGTTTACTTTCACAACAGCACAGAGTTTCTTACGGAGCTCCGATAGACCCAATAAGCGTTATTCAAATGATTGCAGACAACAAACAAATGTACACTCAATACGGAGGTTCAAGACCTTACGGAGTAGCAATAATGATTGCAGGAGTTTCAAAAGGAAAGGCTCATTTGTATACTTCAGACATAACAGGTAACTTCTTTTCTTACAGAGCAAATTCTATAGGTGAAAACGACGAACAAATTAAAGAAGAATTGCGTAAAGGGGTAAGAGACGATATGACTATGGAAGAAGGCATTAGATTCATTATGAAAATATTCAAAGATGTTTTAGGTAAAAATTTTGAAATTTCTAGGTTTGACGTAGGAATGATTTCCATAAAAGACTCTAAACTAGTTAGATTAAGTGGCGAAGAGTTAAGAAAGTACGTTAAATAAATAATTTTTTAGTTTTTTAATTACTATTATTAGATAATATCAAAACAGATAGATTTAAAAGGTAATTTATTTCTGAAAAACTATGGATGAAAATTACAGGCCTGAAAAACTTTACACACCTGGAGAAATAGTTAAAGCACTAGAAATTTCAGGGATTACTCGAACAATAGAACAAGTTGAAAAAGTTGCAGATAATTTAGGAATATTTTCACAAAGGCATGAGCCAAGGGGAGAGTTAAGTTTGAAGCTGGACGCAGTTGCAGAAGGAAATTTGCCACGCCTCGTCAATAGCCTAGGAGTTTATAGGTCTTTAGATATCTTTATTTATGTTTTAAGAAATAATGTAAGAAGAGCTAGCTAAATCTTTAAAAACATCATTTCTCTCACAAATTATATGGCTAACGTAGAAGCTAGAATAAAAGCAAAGGGTAAAAATTTTGAAATATCTGTCAATCTTGAAGAAGCCCTAAAAGTTAAAGCAGGAAATGGAAACATTAACGCTACTTTAAATTCTGTAGCAATTTACACGGACGTAAAAAGAGCCTTAGTTGCTTCAAAAGATGAATTGCGTTACGCATTTGATACAGACGATGTTTATAAGATTGCAGAAATTATTATAAAAAAAGGAGAAGTCCAAAAAAATCAAGAATTTAGAGATGCAGAAAGAGAAAAGAAAATAAAACAAGTTATAGATTTAGTTTTAAGAAATGCAGTGGACCAACACGGAAGACCCTACACAGAGGAACGTATAAAGAAGGCAATAAACGAAGTTCATTTCAATTTCGATAATAGACCCGCAGAGCAACAAATGCCAGAGCTAATAGTAAAATTATCTACTCTACTTCCTATAAAAATTGAAACTAAAAAAATAAAGCTAACTATTCCAGCAAGGTATAGTGCTCAAATTTATAGTTTACTTAAAGATTACAAGGAAAGCGAAGAGTGGTTATCTAACGGAGATTTGCAAGCAGTTATAAATATCCCAAGCGGACTACAAATGGATTTCTATGATAAAATTAACTCTGTAACGCACGGGGCGGTAGTCAGTCAAGAAGTTAAGCAATAAAATTTTTGTTAAAAATTTTAGATTATTCCTCTCATTTTAATTCATATACTCCTTCCTAGTTACAACATTAGAAACATTTAAATACCTTCTTTTTTTCGCTCCTTTATGATAATAAAACAAGATACAATAAACAAGGTAAAAGAACATTTCGACCTTAATATTTATGAAACCAAAGTATGGTTAGCTTTGCTTTCTAAAGGAATAGTAACAGCTGGAGAAACTGCAGAAATTTCAGGAGTCCCTCGTTCAAGAACCTATGACGTTTTGGAATCTCTAACAAAAAGAGGCTTTGCAATAATCAAGGTAGGAAAACCTGTTAAATATATTGCAGTAGAACCTAAAACCGTTTTAGAGAGAATGCAAACAAATACTTTGAATAAAGCACAAGAAAAAGTAAACACACTATCTAATTTAAAAGAAACATCAGAGTATGACGAACTAGTTCAGTTACACAAAGAAGGTATATCTCCAATAAAACTTGAGGAATTATCTGGACACATTAAAGGAAGACAAAACTTACTTTCTAAGTTAAAGGAAATGATTAATTCAGCAGAAAAAGAAATATTAATTCATACTACCGCAGAAGATTTTGAAAGTAAGTCAAGAGTTTTAATGTCAGTTTTAACTAAAATTAATGAAGACGTAAAATTAAAAATATCTTTATCTGGAGATTCTTACAAAGTTAAAAGAATAGCTTCGAGAAATAACTTAAAGATAAAAGAATCATCTCAAGCAGGAAAATATTTTGTAATAGACAAGAAAGAAATGCTTTTAATGATTCATCCAGAAAACATGCAAGAAGAAGTTGGAGTATGGATAAATTCACCTTACTTTGCAAATTCCTTGACTATGATGCTGGATAAATGGAATTAATTAATACTAGTTGAAATCTCCAACATTTATGTTGGAGTTAGTATTTTGGAGATTATCAAATGTAATCCCCAAACTACAAACGAACCACACACTTTAGTGTGGGGTAAAACTCATCAGAGTTTTGTGATTTTAAACAGCTTCAGCAGTTTCTGTCTTAGGCAAACATCTTAATTGATAGGTACACGATCCGTTAGAATTAGCAGAACAAGTCCATCCAATTCTATGACCTGAGTTCATTTTTTTAATTTCACATACTTTTTTAGGAGGATTATAAAAATAGCTACATATTGTAACATTACCATCTTTATTATCTATAATCTCTTGACAAGGAGAACCATATTCTTCTAGTTTGCAACCTTCTTCATCTAAATTATCTTCTTCTTCTAGACCATCAACTACACAATTTTCATTGTTTCTACAAAGGTCTAAATTCTTTCTAAAGTTGAGCAAACACGAATCTCTATTTTCTCTTGCAATTTTAAGTCTAGCTTCGCACATTGCTAAAGCAAAGTCCTTAGCGTCTTCTTCAGTCGGTCTTCCTCTTGAGATTCCCCAAGCATAAAAATTACAATTAGTACTCAAACTAAAACATTCATCTTCAGAACTACTATCCGAAGGACTCAATTTATCAAATCTATCGGTGCTAGTATTGACATAATAAGCAATACATACAAAAACAATTAAAACAATGGAAATTATTATAAAACTTTTAAGTTTCACATTCATATGGGTAAATAAGATAAAAGAGGTTTTTAATCTTATCTGTCAATCTTTTACTTTAAAATCAGTTATGTGCATTTGTTCCATCAAATTTTTATTTCCTTTAATCCACGAATCCAAAAATTCTCTTAAGTCAAAAACAACATTAAGTCTTGCATGAATATACTTATTTTTTTCAAAAGTTACTGCGTGTTTATTTTTAAAACTTAGAACTGCTTTTTTCATATGAAGGGGAGGACCAATTCTAACTATCTCTTTCTTAGGCTTTGCAACAAAATATCCTATTCCTTCATTTCCTCCAAGGTATTTAAAGTAATTATCTTTTAAAAAAAAGTTAACTTTCGCTTCTCTACTAATTAAATCAAAGAATTTCTTGAGTTTAGTTCCAGCTATATCTCCCGCCTGTTTATCTGTTTTTAACTCTATTTTAACAAAATCTAAACTTTTAGAGAGACTATTATTTTTTATCTCATCCATATCAATTTCTTTTTTTTCAAAAAACTTACTAGATGGATTTTCTAAAAATTCTTTGGCTTTTTCTTGAAATTTTTGAAATGTTTCATGACTCAAAGCAGCTAAAGCATTTCTTTCTTTATATGTAGGGTCTACAAGAATCACAGGACTATGTATCTTAGCTTCGTTAATCTGTATGAAGACTTCATTTTTATTTTTATAGTGTTTAGCTAAATCTATAACTAATCTATTATCTAATTTAACTTTTGCAAGTTCTTTTAATAGTTTAACAAATCCTCCATATTTGATAATCAAAAGTTCTACAGAATATCCTGAAAAACCTTTCACATATGTTTCCGCACCATAAACTTCTTGCGCCCTGAGAAATTGTTTTGTTAATCTTACTTGGTCTTCAAGACCAATAATTCTTTTTTTAACATAAGGTCCATGAAAATATGTAAGGTCAGTCACATTTTCTTCTTCACTAGGTTTTTTTATTTTTTTAACAGGAATAACTTCAAAATAACCGGCAAGATTATTAATTTTAACTATAAAATAATCTCTGCTTCCATGAACTCTTTCAACTTTAATTCCTCTAGATTTCTTGCATAAATTTTTTAAAAATTTTTCCAATATGTCTGACAAAGACTCATATTTTCTGTCAAATCTTACGAATATATCAACGTCATAACTATCAGATTTAAGAAGTGTTCCTTTGGCAAAACTTCCTCCAACAAAAATATCTGCCAAAATCTTTGATTTTTTCACTTCTTCCTTAAGCTCATCTATAAATTTTTTACTTCTTTTTTTAAGTTCATTTATAGAATGTTTGTCTGGTTTTAAATAGGTAATTTGGTCAGAAATTATTTTTTTAAGTTTATACATAATAATATAAAGTTTAATTACTTTAAAACCTTGTTCTTTACATTAAGTTCATTGAATGGGTATACCTCAGAGCCTGCTCTGATAGGGTTAAACCATGAACAAAGTAAAATCTTTTTATAAAATAAAATCTTTTGAGTTTAGATGTTAAAACTTTTAACTGGTTCCCTCGCAGCTTGCTGCAGTTGGGTCATTCATTTTTTCTTAATCGTAGAGGATAAATCTATTACATATTTTCCATCTTCCAATTTATAAACAAGGGGTCTTTCTTTACTAAATAGGTTTGGGATATCTAAAAGGTATTTACCTGGGCTAGTAACTTTCACCGTTTCTAAATCAAGAATAACTGGTGCATCTATTTCCTCTACACCCATTATTTCTCTAACATCCTCTTCAATGTTCTTTTTATCTTCCGGGGTTAAATCAAGTAATGGTAATTCTTCTTTTTTCCCTCTAATT
>CAYNAC010000019.1:0-9433 GCA_964395155.1 Candidatus Woesearchaeota archaeon | reverse complement strand
GAAGAAGAAAGAAGAAGAGAAGAAAAAGAAACTATTGAAAAAGCAAGAAGATCAGGAGTGCCTCAAATTGATGTACCTTTAATTGAAATACCAGATAAAAATACTAAAAAATAATTTTTATTTTTGATTAACTTCTCCAGTTATAGTATTAGCAACATCTAAATTAAATCTACCAGCCTCAATAACCCTTATGTCAATCACTTTATTCTTAAACAAATCATATACTCCAATAAAACCAAAAGAACTATCTACGATAGATCCCTTACCTGCAAGAAAATTAATTCTTCCATCAGATGATATGCCTCCAATAGGAGTTGGAGAGTTGTCAGAGTAAACACTCTCTCCTTGTAAATAAATTCCAGTTTCTCTTCCACCAACTAAAATATAAACTTTATTTCTAGCATCATATTCTTGATTAAAACTCAAAACTTTATCAATATTATCTTTATCTGTATCATATCCTTTAGATTGGCAATATCCTGAAGGACAGATATAATCTTCATCTTTTCCGCCAAACTTTCTTGTACAATCCCTAACATCTTGACAAGAAGCATCATCGGAAAGCAAAATTAGAGAATCATATTTCTTACCATTTATTTTTTCATAAGCTCCAAGTCCAAATAGTTTATTGATATCTAACAAAGCATCACTTTTGAGAGTAATTACCTTGCTCCGATCATCAAATGTACCTACGCTTTTATCCCATCCTAAATCAACATAAAATTCTTTTTTCTGCATATGCAAATACAAATTTGATTTTTTTCCATCTAAATAATAATAACTATAATCGGCAAAACCCAAACTATCCGAGTTTAATTTAATTTTTAAAACCCCTTGTGAAGGTTTACAAATTTCAGGAGAGCCCTCTGGTATCGACCCAACACCATTCATAGTTAAACCACTATCGCTATCTATATCTCTAATTACATTAACTCCTCCATTCAACAAACTAAAACTATCCTTTCCAAGAGCACATTCTACGGTTTCTTTGTTTGTAAATGTAATTTTTCCATCATCGCTCACAGAACCAATAACATTTCTACTATTTTCAAAAAATATTCGTTGACCTTGTAAATATATCTTGGTTTCTTTTCCATTCAATAAAATATATAATTTATTAGAAGAATCTTTTTCTTTAAACTTTAATGTACTTCCAGCTGAATTTGAAGAAGATGAAGATTTAGAATCTCCACTATCTTCGCTCCTAGAAGCATCTTTCACATCAACCTTTCCCTTAACATCCTTAGCAATTTTAGATAAAGAACTCAAAAACACCTTCTCATAAGCAGTAGCTTTCCAAAACAACACTTCTGCTTTATCTCTTGGCCAAAATGCCCTCTTTATTAAATCATCAAGTTCTACAATAACTGCTCCAATCCCTAAAGAATCAAAGCCCTTACCATCTATTTTTTTAATTATTCCTTCAAGCTCGTTCTTAAGTCCAGGATAATCTAAAAACTTCCCATCTTCTGCTAATTGCTCTCTTTGTATCTGTTCTACTTCTTCCAAAGTTTTATCCTTAAGACCTACATTTGAATCTGTAATCGCTCTATCTAAACTTCCCTTATCAAGCCAACAAACTAATCTATCACTGCCACATATTCCTACCTTTACATATCTTGATTCATCAGTTCCAATTCCAGGATTAGATGTAGCGCAAACTCTTACAATTCCTCTGTTGTATATTGCAGGATTAAGTGCCTCTTCGGCACCAGATTGTAAATTAGGATTCAAAAATGCTGCAGGGTTCGCACTTCCAGAAATACATTCTGCTTCAGTTGTAACATCGGTTCTTGTCAATTCATTTTTAACAACAGAATCGCGAACATAATTCACAGCGAAACTACTTGAAACTTGTTTAAACCCACACTCTTCCTTATCATTTATTCTAACACAAAGTTGCTGGTATCCTTTTGGCGCGGTAAAGTCCTTACTTTCAGTAGCGTATTGTCCTCTCGAAACAAAACCTCCAGCAACAGGCCAAATTTGATTCGTAGCATATTGAGTATTAGAAGGAGGGTCTTTAAGATAAACATTAAATGAAACCCCTCTGTCCTCTCCAGCAAATATATGATAAAATACTTTATATTGGGAAGTTGCAGGGATAGTTGCATCAGTAAACTCAATAGAACTATACCATGCATGGAATTGCGGAGGCGAATCTGGTTCAATCAGAGTTTCAAAAGTCTTAGGACCTTTAGCAGAAACAAATGCTCTACAAATTTCAGTTCCAGCCTCTTCAAAAGACCTTATGTTAAACGCTTGTAAAGAATTAACTGCATAATTTTGAGTAAAGTAATTTGCAGAGTCCTGCGCGTTTTGCCAAGAACTTTGAACAGTCAAATATTCTCCACCACCGCGAACATTATTCTGTCCACCGCTGTAAGCATATTCTACAACTTTAGGAATTACCGTTTTTGCAAGTGGAGCAGCCTGTCTCCAGAAAAATTCACATAAGTAAACTGAACTTATCTGGTCGCATATTCCAACATACTTACCAGTTTCAACAGCTTCCTGCAAACATTGTTGATGAGATTTAAGAATAGATAAGTAGCCATCTATTCCAGCCTTTATTCCTGTTAAACAAACCGGAACGTAAATATCCTCTTTGTAATTAGGCAAACAAAGTAAAACACTTCCTACAATTCCCGATTGAACAACATCTGAAACATAATACTCTCCTCCGAAATTACATCTAGAAGAAGGACAGATAACAGGGTCGCAAACATTAAACAATAACTTACATTCTTCTGGGCTCATATAATCTTGACATTGACTTCCAGGTAAAAGCGAAGCTGCTCTTCCAACCTTCAAATTTTTATTTCCAATTCGAACACTACTCTTTCCATATTGTGAAGCCGCATCTTTCAAAGCTCTAACTGCTTCACCTACAACTTTCCTGGTTTCTCCTTCACTTAATCCAGGGAAATTAGAAAACGACTGGCCAGTATAAACATTAAATTGGACACATTCATCATTCCCATAATTAGGAGCGTAAAAGTCAACTCTTCCGCCATTCATTACATTGCATACAAAAAAGCTAGCAGGATTTCCGCTACTCTCTATTGCCTTAGTCCCGCCAAATATAGGCAAAGCCTGTGTTGTAGCTGCATAAAATCCTTTATCAAAATCAAAAGGAACTATTGCAGGGTACCCTTTGTAAGGTTCTGTTTCAAAATATTTAACTTCCTCTTCTCCTGGAGCAAATTGGTTATTATACGATGAAGGATTACGTTTTTCAAACTTAGAGAACTTATTTTTTACCCCCTCATTTTTTGCACCTACCACCCAATTACCATTTTCTTCTTTCAAATCATGCACTTCATCAGCAACTAAAGTTCCACCAGATTCTTCTTTCAAAACAGCCAAGTAAGGTTGGGAATTGTAATAAACTACTTGTGCTGGACGACCATTATATTTTGAATCAGACAACCCAAAATTGCCAGAACTTAAAGTTCCTCCAAAATATCTTCCAGTTATAGATTTTGAATCACCTTGCACATCAACAGGAATTCCACTTAAAGGGTTATTTGAACCACTAGAACTCTGTAAAGAATCTAAACCCTTCTCATAATCTAGTCTTCCTTTAATAGAACCACCTATCTTAGAAATTTCATTTTTAGCAACCATAACTCCCCTAGAACTTCCCCCATTCTTGAGAGCCTGACAATTATAATACAAATCTCTTAATTGAGAATAAGAGTAATAATCAGTTTTAGCATTCAAATCCACACCATCTAAATAATTAGAACAACTCCCCTTTAATTCTACAATTAATTTTTCTTTAGCCTCCGAATCATTAAAGTTTTGTCCAGCTAAAGGTCCCTCGCGACTAGGATACATTGATTCACTTTCAATTTTTTTAGTAAACTCATTAGTTCCTTCTATAGCAGATTTTCCAGCATTTACATCTCTTGCAATATCTGTCGAATATTTATTATAACAAGCAGTCATTGTTTCTGGACCACCAGGGTTTTTAGCATTGACTTCGTTCTGACAGAATTTAGTCCACCCGTCTTCTCCAGACATAATATTTCTTCTAGCTAATGCTTCTCCGCTCAATCCAGTAAAGAAATTCTTCACAGTCAAAACTCCAGCAGTAGCAAAACATGCGGCCTTCAGCCCCTTTACAACCTCTCCCAAATTATTAGAAATCGATTCCCATTTTCGAATACTCTCATTTAAGTTAGCAATTTTTTTATTAGCTTTATCCGGAGTTAATTCAATTGCTCTTTTTTCAATTCCTATTCCAACTGTAAAATTAGTTATTGTTCCGCTTTTACTAACAGGAGAAATTCTTAGTTGAACATAATTTTCAAAATCAATATTTCTAACAATTATATTTGCACCACAAGCACTAACAACATTAGAACCTTCAAACCTAACAACTCCTTTGTAATCTTTACTTCTATCGTTAGATTTACATGTAGCCTCGACCTCAATAGTACTAGAATCTATGACTCTGTTCAAAGTGAGTCTTCCTAAATTACCAAATTCCTTCGTCCCACCTTGCTCAATTTCATGATCTACTCCCCAAGATATCCTAGCACTTGACTTTTTAACTCCTCCAACTATGTCTATTAATTTTATTAAATGATAACCATCTTCAGCCCTTACACTCTGCGAAGCAGACGAACTATCAGTCAAGTACAAACTATTCAAATAATTAACAAATTTATTTCTCTCTTTTCCATCAGGATAATGTTCCAAATAATTATTTATCAACTTAGAAGCAGTTTTCTTTTTATCGTAATCATAAGCTAATTCTATCGCTTTAATTAAAGCAACCTCTCCATAAGAATCTCCCAAATCTTTAAACTCATTCCCAAAATCATTAAAGATTAATTCATAATTACTAATTGCTCCATTGATATAATCATCATAACTTCCATAAGATTTATCAGAAAATTCTAAAGGATTTACAGGCCTTATGTTACTTACAGATACATTCCTCTCCCCTAAATCATAAAAACTTCCACTAGAATTTTTAAAAATTCTTTTGATAACGTATTCGACATTTCCAACTTCCAAAGTTTCAGGATTAATTAAATAAACTTTATCATTAACTCCCAAAACTTCTATTGAACTATGAAGTTTGAAATTCTCTGCGCCACAGCTAACATCTATATTTTCTTCTGAAATATTTCTTACCAAACATTTATTATTTAAAAATCTAGAACCTACGGAAACATCTAAAATATCATTATCGACTTTAATTTTAGCAAAAGCCGAAGGAGAAACAAAATTATTATAACTAAATTGTAAAGAAGTCTGACAATAACTTCCAGGCAAATAAATTGAACTTGGTTGAGGAGAATTTTTTCGTAAAGTGAACTCTGAATACTTAACATCTCCAGAATATAATTCCACGTTTATTGAATCTCCATTCTCTATATTTCCAACTCTAACTGACATTTTTCCGCCAAACAAAGTTTGTTTATTTTTTGCAACTTCCCATTCAGCATCATTTGTCTCTTTAAGAAATAGTTCAGTTGTTCCTATGCCCAAAGCATTTCCAGAATAATAATCTATACTAGCACCTAAAGTAAAATTAAAGAATTTAGGCAAGTCTTTTTCATTTGGATTTTTCTTTAATACAACTACTACATACCCTATGTTACTTTGTAAAGGAGTTCCAAGAAGTTGATTAGTTGTCCTTAAAGCAGCGTTAGCTGGATGAAATCCAACACCCGCAACATATTCAGGATATTTCCCGTTAAATCTTATATTTCTGATTTGCTTTATATCTATTGTAGGATTGACTTGTAGCATGTCTAATTGACAAAAAACAGCAACATTTTGTTCGGCGAGTAAATCACTTCTAACAACAGCAGGTTGACATCCAGCAGGAGAAACTTGAATCAAAATATCTTGATTCATATTACATTCGTTTCCTCCATTTAAAATAGGCCAATAAGTACTTGCCTGACTTCCGTAAACACTAGAAAAACTACTTCCATAATTAGTAAAACTAGCAGTACCACTTCTACTTCCAAAAAAATTCTGGTCAGAACTTACAACTTGAGAACTAACTAAATAAGAAGAAATTAAAATCAAAAAAATAAAAAGTAAAATTATTTTTTTCATGTAAATTTCACCTCAACTCCCAAAGTATTAAACACTTCGTAATTATATTGTAATTGTTCAAGTGAATTTACAACAGGAAGTTCACTAACATCAACAACAATTTTACCTCCAGAAAGTTCACTACCAAGAATATAGTAATCCTGTAGTTTACCTCCACCACGTAAAGCATAATCTATTTTAGTCGAAGGTATTTCAACCGGGATGCACTGCTCCTTCGTACTTCCAAAGAATCCTGCTATCCCGCCTTTACTAACTTTAAAGCATTCAGTTTTTCTACTTGCAGGAATTACAACATTAGAATTTCCATAAACGAAAGCATTTATTGTATAAAGTCCTTCTTTTAATTTAACAGATTTAGATTCAGGCAAAACAGCACTAGTAGAATATCCATCTTCACTTACAAAATGAATCACGGAAGTAGAATTAACTAAATTCTTTCCGCCAACTCTAACTTCCACATCTAAAGAATATTCTTTTTCAAGAATTAATTCAGCATAACTTTCAGAATTAGAAGAAAATAAAACTTTAGAATCTACATATCCTTGAGCAGAGGCAATTAATTCTCCATTAACGCAAGCCGGAATTTTTCCGTCAAGAACCGCATTGTTTGACAAATATTTTGTCTGACCTAAACCACATACACTATCAAAGCATTTGTATGAAACATTAGCAAGAATAGGATTCAAAGATGTATCAAAGGTTTGTATTGAAACATCGTTTTCAGCAAAAGAACAAATATCGACTTCTTCCTCATCGCTTACAAAGTTTCCAAGCCCACTCGGTAAAACAAGATTATTATCGATACTAACAACTAAAGGAAATTGAAAGTTTTCTATTCCATCCCCTACTTGCACTAAAACAGGAAATCTTAAATCATATACAAAATGATATGGCACATAACAGAAACCCATTATACCCATACCTTCCTGTGTTCCAACAGGTTCAGCAATCATTAAATTTTGAGTTGCAGGAGTTACTTCAAGCTTACTTGGAAAAACTTCAGGCAGGTACAAGACATTAACATTTTCTTTAACGCCAATATTTTGAGAAAAGTATTTATCTTTTCTAGAATCTCCAGAAAATCCTATACTTCCTAAATTAGAAGACAAACCTTCTAAAACATCCAAAACAACTTCGTTAGTTTTCCATATTTTAGGACTACATTGTATTTCTACTCCATCCACTGGAGCGTAAGATTGTAAAACATCAAGAGCATAATTTTCTAAAAATAATAAACTTCTTTCATTGTTATATATTAAAACGGCCTCATCATAAAGAGTTCCAAGTTTACTAGAAATCACAGAATTATGAGTTGTTTTTCTAGCACTATCTTCTCCAAAAGATACACTTAATGGAGAATTAATATTTACTACAACTTCATTATCTTCGATATTAACAGATGCTTCTACATCTCCAGTTTCTATTAAAAAACCACGAGAATAAAAATCAGAAAAGTCACAATCATTTAATCTATCTTCAATAAACAACTCAAGCTCACTTTCCATTTCATTTTTTGTAGGAACATTTTCTACAACTAAATTATTTCCAGTTAAGCCATACCAATAAGGAATTTTAAATCCTAGAAAATTCAAATGTGATGAGAAAGGATTAAAATCACTAGCATAAGACAAATCTCCAGCATCTATTCTTCCTCCTTGCGATTGAATTAAACTTAATCCGTTTGTTGTCTCTTGATTAATACATTCACTATATCTTGAATAAACAGGAACTAGAGAAGCAGCAACATTATCTCCGAAAAAATTTCCTCTGAAAACAAAAAATAATCCAATCAATCCGACAATAACTAAAGCAATTATTACAAAAGCAGTTACTTGACCTTTGTTATTTAATTTATTCACTTCTTTTACCTCCAAGCTTATTTGCCTTTTCCTTTATTAAGTCTATAATCGCACCATTAATATCCTTATCTATACTACTCTTGAATTTTTCCCACAACTTTTCATCCTCTATCAATAAAAGATACTTTTTCATGCCATTTTAATTAGAATACCTAATCATCAAACCTCTTAATTCAATAAAAAATTAACTATATAAATATTGTTAGTTAGTCACTAACTTACTAAGTTAGTAATAATGCAAAATATTAATGGCCCCACCAAGAATCGAACTTGGGCCTCGTCCACGTCAAAGACATGTTCTACCATTAGACTATGGGGCCATTCAACATCAACAAAAACCACGATATAAAAAGTTTTTGTACTTATGACTTTGCCTAAAACCTCTTAGTATAAGTTTTTCCGCCACTTTTTAATATAAATGGCAATGCTGGCCTTGCACATAAATGCAAATTCTGATGAAATGTTTTACTTGTTTGATTAAAAATTATGTCTTGATGATGAAATGTTTTAAGCTTAAATTTTGTTTGTGTGCAAAGCCGGCAATGCTTTAACTTTGTCAGGACAAAACCATAAAAAACAAAAAGTTTAAAAAACATCTAGATTAAAAAAAAGCAAGTTGACAAAAACATTAACACACAGAAAATATATAGAAATAGGAGAAGTTTCTTTATCAAGATTACTTGAGTATAATAAAAGAATAAACAGATTTCTTGAAAAGAAAGGTTTACAACCTGCTCGTCCAGAAAAAGATGAAAGATTATCGACAGAATTTAGTGGAGAAAATTTAAGATTATTAAGGGAAACAACTTACGACCCACATGAAAGAAGAGCAACTAACTCATACAGAGTATTAGAGGGCAGATTAAATAAAGGAACTCTAGCAGAAATAAAACGTCTAAGCGAAGTATATGGATTCAGAAAAGCCGAATAATAATTCAAGAAATAAATAAAATAGACTAAACATTAATTTTTAATTAAAATATTACAACTAAAACCTTAATATTTTATATCTCAAAACAAATTTTGTATAAAATCTTTAATAACAAAACCTTTTAAATAAAAACAACCTAAAAAATGTATGTTCAAAAAGAGAGCAAAAAAAGAAGACCATAAATTCTGCCCGTCATGTGGAATTAAGTTACATCTAACAGATACATATTGTCTAAAATGCGGTTATTCTTTTGCTGCAAGAGCTGAAAAAAACAAAAAAACAAAGAAAAGAAACATCTTGATAGTCATATCACTGCTAATAATAGCCTATTTTGGCCTTAGATACGCAAACGGACAAACTTGGATTCCTACTTCAATAAAAGATGCATTAAGAACATTAATACCTTTAAAATAAGACTTTATTCTAGCAACCTAATCTACCAAATCAAATTAAAATAAATTCCATAAAAATAATATAATTTATTTATCTCTTAAATTGACAAGCCTATTCCTCCTATCTACATATTCTTGAGTTCTAACTTCCATTACGCTGGGTC
>CAYNAC010000018.1:0-9541 GCA_964395155.1 Candidatus Woesearchaeota archaeon | reverse complement strand
TTTTCAGATGTAATTGGTTTTAACATTTTATTTTAACTCCTTCAGCGATTTTTCAGTATATAAAGTAAGTCTTCCCAAAGGATACAAATCAGATATTTGTAATTCATTAGCCGAAACAATATCTATTCCTTTCAGGTTTATTTTTTCTTCACTAGACTTAACAAGCAATAATCCTGCGTTAAATTTGTATTTTCTATTTCTCATTTTTCCAACTCCTGCACGAACATTTTTTTTCTGCAGAGCAACTTCATAATTATCTCCAAGAATTTTTTTTAAAATTTCAATAAATTGTTTTGTTTTAATATCTTTAATATCTGAAATTATAAAAGGAATATTTCCTTCAAATTCATTAAGTCTCGAATATCTCTTAGTAACTATTTCTTTTTTAGCAGTAGATGCAATAGCAGAATGCATTGCAATTTTTATTTCGTTAGAATTTATCTTTGGAATTCTATATGCAACTTTAGGCACATGAACTGCTCTTCCACCTCTGGCCATATTTATTTCAGCACCAACCCAATAAAATTGTTCTCCTCTTCTCCACATAGCTTTTCTAGGGGCACGAGCAATACCTTTACCATAATGCCCTTTCCATTCGTGTCTTCTGTGACTTATAGTTCCAGATGCAGAGTGTTTTCTTCCAGCAAGAGGAGACGGAGAATAAGGGTGATAAATTTTACTCGCTTCATAATACTTTAGAGCGATATCTTGACGAATCTTTGTTGCAAAAATAGAAGGTAAAGCTACTTCAGAAGTTTTTTCGCCTTTCAAATTATAAACTACTGCTTTCATATGTGCACCTCAAGCATTTCTAATTTTTTACGAGTTTGTTTCAAACTAGGTCTAAGAGGAGATGTCAAAAGAACTTGCCTTTTAGCAGGACCTTGAACACTGCCGTTAACAATTATATAATTTGTATTTATGTTCCCATAATTTCTAAATGGTTTCAAACTTATCTTATCATTCAATGTAATGTTTGAACCTAAAACTCTAAAATTATAATGAGGTCTAGAAAACATTCCAAGTTGTCCAGACAATGGGACTCTAAATATAACTCTTGCAGGATGCCACGGACCCAAACTTCCAGGTTTCCTCACTCCCTTTTCAGATTTGTGTTGCTTTAGACTAATTCCAAAACGGTCAACTGGTCCAGACAATCCCTTACCCTTTGTTAATCCTCTGATATCAAACAAATCTCCTTTCAATACATCTGAAAGAGTTATTTCTTTACCTACATAATTTTTAACAAAAGACAATTTATCTTTTCCACCAATTCCAATTTCAATTATATCGGGTGTTTTTTTTATTTTTGTTGCCTTAGGATTTGAATAAACTATCACTCTGATATCATCATAATCTTTTACAGAATCTAAATCTTTAGAAATATTTTTCGAAGTCTTTAATATTTTTTTAAGTTCTTTATCATTAGAAACAACAATTTCAGTCATAACTTTTCCATCTTTGTAAAATCTTACGGAATATATTTTCATAGAAGGAAATTCTAAAAATGTAACAGGGATAGAAATCTTTTTTCCCAAAGTCATAGATTTAGGCGTAGAATCTTTTACAATTGCAGTAGCCATTCCGGCCTTGTAAGCAATAAATCCTAAGAAGCCTTCTCCATTAATAGCACTCCAGTTAACACTAGGTAAAAATCGTTCGGCCCTTTTACGTGGCCAAAACTGCAAACTTCCGTATCTTGGTCTTGATATTTTCATATTCCATAGTATTTATGGCGCAACTCTTCCAATGTCGATGTCTTGACGTTAGCAACCGCCTCAACATCTAAATTATTTCTACGAGAACAATCAAAATTGATAGTATATAAAGCTTACCTTTTCAAAATTAAAATCTACTAAAGTTCTACAATTATCTCTTCTAACTTAATTCTAAATCTTAATAAAAAACAAAAAAACAAAATTATCTATTTACTTGTGTTTCTTAAGCATCAAATAGTTCGACGCTAAAGCTACATGCATTAGTAAACTGCCCCAGTTAGCCCAATTAACAATTAATCCGGCAACAAGCATAATTACTACAGGTGGCCAAACAGAGTATTCAAGTTTCCAACTAGCTAAAATCGCTATACCGAAAACAATTTCAGATAGGATTAATACCCATGCCCAAAACCCTGGAGCCCAAGCAAACAAAGAAATGCCACTAAGCATTCCAGTAATTGCAGATGGCTTCATTACAAATAGTTTCAATAGACCAGGAACAAGCATAACAAGTCCTAGAAGAACTCTATTCACAAGCACAATATTTTTATGATTCATAAAACCTCCCACCAAAGAACAATTAACAACTATTTAAATTTTAACAATTTTTAATTTACGAATAATTTTTTAAGCAGAAAAATCAAACTCTTTTTTACTTTCGACACCATCAACTTTTAATTTACGAATAATTTTTCCTTTTCTTATTGCTCTTTCTCTCATTTTTATAGGATCTTTTTCGTCTTTAGGTACTTCAATCTCTTTAATATCCAAATCATGAACTGCTTCAGCGACTTTAAAATTCCCAATGTCAAAAAACAATTTTTTTGCAAATTCAGAATTGGTTGTTTTTAGTTTGCAAAAATCAACTTTAACATCATCAGAATTTCCTGGCTTAGCAGATTTCGGAGCTTTTGGTTTTACTTTTAATTCACTTATTCCAGTTGAGAAAGATAACGCAATAAATGCTCTAGGCACAGAATTACATATAGATATTATTTCATTTCCAGTCATCTCGGCAGAAATCAAATACTTTTTCACACCCATAAATTGGCTTATTCCATGATATTTTATATTAGGTGGTAACTCTTTGGTGGAAATTATTACTCCTTCAACTTTAGCTTTATTGTTTCCAAGTTCATGAGCACACGCTCTAACAAACTCTCCTGCGTATTCACTTGTTGTTGCAAAAGAATAATTATCTTTTGAAAATTTACATTGGACTATCGCCTTATTAGTAAATAATCCTCTGCTATATTTTTCAAATTGCAAATGAGTTAATTCATCAGATTTTCCAGAGCATAGCTTTTGAATAAAAAAATCCATCTCTCTTCTTGTAAAGTCCAGTTTATAAATATTTCAAATTAATATTTTTGAGTTTGTTTAGATATTATTTGAAGTCTTACTAAACTTTATATATATAAAATTCGTCGGAAATCAATGGCTATATCAAATAAAGATATTAAGAGAATTTTTGTTTCTTCAGTTTTGCTAATTTTAGTGATAGTAGCTTTTTTAATTATCAAGCCAATAATTCTTTCTATTTTGACTGGCCTAATTCTCGCATATGTTTTTTCTCCAATTCATAAAAGAGTTTATAGAACAATTCACGCAAGAAACACTTCGGCAACTATAATTTGTATATTAGTTTGTTTGCTAATTTTAGTGCCATTGTGGTTTACAATACCTATAATTGTCCAACAAATTTTTGATTTATTTAATTTAAGTCAAAACGTAGATTTCTCAAAAGTTGTTTCTAGATTATTTCCTTCATCCTCTCAAGATTTTAATGAAAAATTAACTACTATAATAATTCAGTTTACTGGAAACACTGCTTCTACAATATTTAAGTACTTCATAGGTTTGCTACAAAGTCTACCTTCCCTACTTCTAAATCTTGCAGTAGTTTTGTTTGTTTTCTTTTTTGCATTGAGAGATCAAGAAAGTTTGAAAGAATTTATTTCAGGAATATCTCCATTTAGAAAAGACAAAGAAACAATTCTAGTAAAAAGATTCAAAGATATAACTTCATCTATAATTTATGGTTACATTATTGTAGGAGTTTTGCAAGGTCTAGCATTAGGTCTAGGGCTCTTAATTTTTGGAGTTCCTAAGGCTCTAACACTTACAATTTTAGGAGTATTTGCTTCTATGTTACCTATGGTAGGTCCATGGTTTGTTTGGATTCCAGTTGCAATTAGTCTTTTCATTACAGGTAAAATGGGAGTCGCAATAGCATTTACATTATATTGTGCTTTATTTGTTTCAACGATAGATAACATAATCAGACCATACATAGTTTCTAGAAAAACAGGAGTTTCTCCAGTAGTAGTTTTAGTTGGAATGATTGGAGGAATTTTTGTATTTAATATAATAGGGTTGATTTTAGGTCCATTAATTCTTTCTTACTTAATTTTATTCTTGAAAGCGTATAAAGATGGGACTCTTTCAGATATGTTTTCTCCAGCTGAATAATTTTTAACACAATGGTTTTAAACACAATTGTTTAATTAAATCAATGCGATTAAAATTAAAGTCTCTCAAAATTTCAACTGGAAAACCAGTGATATTTCTACATAAATCTTCTGCAAAAAAAATGGGAATTCGCACAGGAGATAGAGTTGCAATAAAAAGAAATGGAGATACATTAATCGCAGTAGTAGATTTGGTGGAAGGCATAATCAAAAAAAATGAAGCTGCAATTTCAGAAGAACTAATTTCAGCTATCAAAAATAATAATGGGTTTATTGAAGTTCTCCCATCAGAAATAGCAGAAAGCTCTTCAATATTGCAAAATCAAAATGGTTGTAGAGAGTATTCTCAAAAAGATTTAGAAAAAATAATGTCTGATATTGTAAAAAATAAGTTGACTGAAGCAGAGATTGCATATTTTGTTTCTACGATGGTTCATTGCAAGGCTTCAATAAATGAAACAATTCATTTGATAAATGCAATTGTAAAAACTGGTAAAAAAATATCTTGGGGAAAAAAATTAATCGCAGATAAACATTCGATAGGAGGAATTCCTGCGAATAGAACTACTCCTATAGTTGTTTCAATATGTGCGGCTGCAGGAATAACTATGCCCAAAACTTCTTCGCGTGCAATTACTTCAGCAGCTGGAACTGCAGACGCGATAGAGTCTATGGCTCCAGTAAGTCTTTCAATTAAAGAACTAAAAGAAGTCGTTAAAAAAACAGGAGCTTGTTTAGCTTGGGGAGGCTCTTTAGGTCTTGCTCCGGCAGATGATAAATTGATAAGAATCGAAAAAATACTTAGAGTTGATCCAGAAGCGCAACTAATTGCTTCGATTTTAGCAAAGAAAATTTCAGTCGGGAGTACTCATGTTTTAATAGATATCCCATACGGAGCTGGAGCAAAAGTATCAAAAGAAAACGGAGAAAAGTTAGGAGAATTATTTGAAAAAATAGGTAAAAAAGTAGGTCTAAAAATAAAAATTATATTAACAAAAGGTAATGAACCTATAGGAAATGGAATAGGGCCTGTTTTAGAAATGAAGGACGTTTTAAAAGTTTTAAAACAAGATGACTCTCCTAAAGATTTAGAAAACAAATCATTATTTCTTGCAGGAAATATTCTTGAAATGGTCGGAAAGTCTAAGAAGTCGGAGGGTTTAATCAAAGCAAAAGAGATTTTATACTCGGGTCAAGCCTATAAAAAATTTTGTGAAATTATTATTGCACAAGGAGGCGACCCAAAATCATGGTTACCAGAAGCAAAATATTCTCACACTATAATCTCAAAATATAATGGTCAAATTGAAAAAATTAGCAATCATAATATGAATTATCTAGCAAGGATTGCCGGCTGTCCAGTGGATAAATCTTCAGGAGTTTACCTCTATAAACATGTTAATGAAAAAATATCAAAAGGAGATAGACTTTTGACTATTTTCTCAGAGTCGAGTTTAAAATTGAAAGAAGCAATTAAATTTTTCAAAAGGCAAAAACCAATAATAGTCTCTAAAATTAAATTTTAACTTTTGATTTATGCTAACACTTTGACATAACAATCTTTTTATATCAAAATTGATAAAAAATAACATGAAAAAGGATGAGACTTATCTTAGTGATAAGGTAAATTATATAAAAAGAAATCTACAGAAGGGATACAATAAAGATTCTCTGAAATGGGCCTTAGTAAATCAAGGTAACTCCAAGCAAGAAGTAGATAAGGCCTTTAGTCAAGCAGAAAAAGAAATGGCTCACGAGTCTTCGATGGAAGCAAAGAGATTACAATCAATGCAACCTCCTCCACAAATAGAACCTATTATGCCTCAAGTTGAAAAAAAGAAAGGTTTCTTCTCAAAATTCTTCGGGAGTTAAATCAATTTTTATTTCCAGTAATATTCACTTCAGCAATTGCGGCTAATTGAATAATTTTACTCAACCTACTAGTTCCTTCTCTTCCATTTAGTCCAGAATTAAGTCCATTACTAATTAATTGAATAATTTCTGGAGAACTTGATAAATTCATATCCGTGGCATCAATAGTTGTGTAAGATGTTCCTAAATCACGAAGACATTTAGAATTTGAAACATAAACTCCAGGTATCTGCAATTCCTCCGCAATTTGTTTTGCCCTTTCATTATTCACGGGAGAGTCCATTCCGTTCCACACTTCTAAAGCATCAACATCATTTAAAAAATATTTTTTCCAAGCATAGGGCCTAGCAGCAGTTATCAAAACATTTCCAGAGTTTCTTGCTTTTTCTATAATATACTTAAATTCTTTGTTATAATCTTTGCCTCTCTTTCCAACAGGCTCATCAGAGAAAAGAACCTGGATGTTTCCTTCAGAAGTCATTAACCCTTGTCCGTGAATTATAATTAATTTTTTTCCAAAATCTGGAGAGGAATATAGAGCAACTCCATTTCCCAAATAACTAAAATCACCAGAGCGTTCCATTTGCACCCTATAAAATTCCCAGCGATCATCTGTTCCTTCAGGATGTGAAAAAGATCTCAAAACAACACCATCCAAACCTCGTTTAATAGCAGTTCTAGCAATCTCCGTAATAGATGGCCTAGACCTCATTCCAAAAAATCTTTCTGCTACCCAAAGAGGTTTTTGGTTTTCTCCCTTAAAAGTTGCACACGCACTAAAATCTATATTCATATTTTAAGCCCAAAGTCAAAGGTATATAAATTTTACCTAAAAGCGCAAACACTCAGAAGACCTCAATCTCGTAAGAGTTGAAGTTGCCAGAGTTCATCAGAACTATAAGCACTTCGATTCCGAAAAAACGCCGACACCCGGAATCGAACCGGGATATCCTGAAAGGAAACTGGTTCTCAAGACCAGCGCAGTACCATTGTGCCATGTCGGCTCAATAATATCGACATTTATTCTTATTTAAAGATAACTGAAAAACTTATTTTACTAAAGGATTCATATTTTTTTCACCAGGCAAGTAATCTAATTGTGCCCTTAATCTATCAGTATTAGGAAAATGTTGAGAATCATATCCTTCAATATGTCCTCTCAAGTCATACCATGTAGGTTCAAAAAAAGAAATTTCAAGTCTAATTCTTCCATTCTTCTCTCTTGTTAAAGTACTCACTTGATTCCATTTGTGTCTTTCATCTACATAGCCAGACACAAAAGTGTTGTTAAGACGAGGATTATCTTCTTTAAGCATTGAAAAAACTCCTGTAGCAACATCTGCATAATGTCTACAAACAATCTGTTGATTACCATCAAACAAAATATCTATTGGCTTCCCATCAGCATTCCTACCTAAATATCCTGCATCATCACTCAATAAACTTTCAATATGTTCTACAACAACAAATTGAGCATACAGGTCAAACAAACTTCTTTTCTTATCTAATATTTTAGTCTTTTGATTTTCAGTAATATTTGGGTCATCCAACGTAAGAGATAAAAGCTGTCTTGTTTTTTCTAGTTCATCTATTCTATTTTTTCTTGTCTTATGATCTTGAGATACTCCTATATAATTTAATTTATGACTTACTAGCTCACAAGTTAATTGAATTGATTCTCTAGGAGACATAGATTTTATTTCTTCAGAAGAATATCCTAACTCTCTAGCACAATCATATATCTTCTTCTTAAATTTTAAAGTGTCTTCAATTTTAATTTTATCTGCAGGTTCAAGAGTTGCATCAAGACCATGTTTAACAAATTTTAAAGTGCTATATTCAGCATCAACTCTTTCATAATCTCCCAATGGATTATAGTCTCTAAATGCTACCAATTCTACAATCTGTTCTTTATCTTTTTCTTCATCATTAGAGACAATATTCTCTAACGTTGGTTTTACTTTTTCAGCAAGCGAATTTTCAATAGATCCGCAACTCGCAAGTAAAGATGCAAGTGACAAAGCTCCAACATTAAACCAACTTTTCATTTTATATTTCTTCCAAAGTTTATCTTTAATTAAAAGTCAAACTAAGAAAACTTCTCTCCGGTAAAAAAATTAAATAAAATCAACCGAAGAGTGATGCTAATCCAGCTGCTGATTCGGAAGGTTTCTCTTCTTTCTTCTCTTCTTTAGCAGGTGTAGCAGATGCAACGCCGGCAGAAGGTGCAGCTACAGCAACATTTGCATTTTCAAGCTCAGCATTGATGTCAACGCCGTGCAAGCTAGCAATTAATGCCTTAAGCTTTGATTCGTCAACCTGACTTCCAGTAGCATGAATAACTTTCTTAAGATTTTCTTCAGTTACAGGGTGTCCAAGTTTGTGTAATAACAAAGCACCGTAGATGTATTCCATTATTGTCCCTCCTTTGTGATTATGAGTTTTCCAATAGCTTTCTCTTCTCTTCCAGCTTTTGTAATAAAGTACTTAATAGTTTTTTGAGTAGGATACTTGATATTGATAGCAAAACCAAGTGCCTTGCGTATTAGTTCTCTTACTTGCTCCAAAGTTCCAGCTTTATCAATTATAAGGTTCGAATATACTTTATCTTCTTTAGAATCATAAGCAACTATTGGAATAAATCCTACTTTCATAGGGCTAACATTTAATTTTCCTAAAACTGATGCAACATTCGCTTTAATTGATTCTCCAGATTTAACAACTATTGCTCCTTTAATAATTTCTAATTTTCCTTCAGTTACTTTTACTTTAAGGCCTACGGCTCCAAGTTCAGAAATTGCAGGTCCAGCAACTAAATCTGTAGGTCCTGGTTCAATTTCAATATCATGAGGAGCTATATCTCCAGTCTTGGCTCTTCTCGAGCTTTGAAAGTCCATTAATATGCTCGATAATTCAAAAGGTTCAGTATCTGAAAACAATACTACATAATCAGATTCAATATTTTGCTTTAAATTCTGTATCCCACCTTTTTCAATAGATTCAATAGCTTTCATAACTGCGCTTTTTTTCGCAACTCTTAATTCAGCAAGTCCTCTCATTTTCTTTTTTATTTCATTAAATTGTCTGCCAGGCAATCCTTTAGAAGAAGCAACCATTATAGTGCGATTTCTCTGCATCAAATTAGCCAAGTCTTTAACAACTTGCTTCTTAGCTTCAGATACAACAGTAACCGGTTTATCTTTTTTAATCATTATTTAATCTGCACCTCAACAGGTTTAGTCATCGTAAGTTTCAACATAGAATTACGAACATTATCATTCTTCAAAGGCAATGCAGCAACAATTCCATTATAAATTGATTTTATATTTTCAAGTATTTTATCGTCAGACATACTTATTTTTCCAACCGCAATTTTTATACTTGCATCTTTAACTCTTATTTTTGCAGATTTAGAGATTCTAGCGATTAAATTTTTTATCTCATCATTTCCTTCCTTCATCATTACTCCTAGTTGAGGAG
>CAYNAC010000017.1:0-9847 GCA_964395155.1 Candidatus Woesearchaeota archaeon | reverse complement strand
TTCTATATTTTTTGCACTCACTACTTTAAAACAATCCTCTTTATTTTCGTAATTATTTTGAATTAATTCATGGGCTACATCTAGTATTTTATTTGTAGATCTATAAGATTTGTCTAGCCTAAATATATCATCTTTACTTAACTTAAAAATTTCTTTAAAATAATTAAAATTATCTTCATAGGCTCCTCTAAATCTATATATCGACTGATTTAGATCTCCTACAACAGTTATGTTTCTCTTTTTAGCTATTTTATCTAATAGATCGCATTGAATTTTATTTGTATCTTGAAATTCATCCACAATTACATAATCAAAATCATTAGCTATATCTTGGAACTTGGTAAGTAGTTCTAGGGCTTTATTGTGTAGGTCTGAGTAGTCTAGGCCATTATTTACCAGTTTTATTTTTTCGTAATTTTTCCAATTTTGAATAAATTTAGCTTCTTTTATTTGTTCTTGGATAATATCTCTTTTTTCTTTTGATGATTTTAATTCTTCTTTTGAGATCTTATTAATATGACTTGTATTTATTTTGAAATTTATGTTTTCTAATTCTTTTGATAAAGCTTGGATTTGATCTTGGCTTTTAGAGTTTTTTTCAAAATCCTCTATTGTTTTACCAAGGTCTTTTTTTGTTGATATTTCATTTATATAATTGTTACATAATAAAGGTGCTACTTTGAAATTTTTATGAAGTAATATTTTGCCTTCATCTGGAGTTATAATTCTAAAGTTTTGTTTTATTCCGATTTTTTCTCCATGCGCTCTTAGAATGTCTGCACAAAAAGAATGAAAGGTACTAACGCAAGGACTTTTATTTTTTAGAAAAGGGATTATTCTTTCTTTAAGGTTATTAACTGCTTCATTTGAGAAAGTTAGGCATACTACTTTTTCTATAGGGTAGACTTCATTATTTATTATGTGTTTTAATTTTTCTATAATACTTGCAGTTTTGCCCGTTCCTGCTCCCGCGAGTACAGCGCAAGGACCTTGAGTTTTTGAGATGTATTGCATATAATTTCAGTATTTTTATTGGTTAAAAAGCTATATGTTAAGAAATAAGTTTATTTAAATTTTAAATCTTATATTTTTATATGAAGAAAATATAAAGTAATTAATAAAATATAAATGTCTTCTATAATTATTGCGCTTTACTTAACGATTTCACCGTGGCCTATAAGGCGCCAGTGATTGTTTATGTTTCTTGCTATGCCTACTTTGTCGTCTTTGAAAGGGACTATAGGGATTTTTAGAGAAATTTCTGCTTCATCTTTAGATAACTTATGTATTACTCCCACAGTTACTGACGTGTTTATAGATAACATTAAAGTTTCTCCTGGTTTTAATGGAGGTATTGCTACTCCTCCGACATATTCATTGAATAGGTGGTGTTTTATTGTTATTTTTGTTGTAATGTCTGGCAGATTTTTTTCTGTAGAGACCACGCATCCTGAAAGCATATCTGTTTTGCCTATAGACATATCAAGCTCAGTTTCAATCGCTGAATTTCCTCCAGGAGTTATCTCATCAGTTTTACTTGAACCTTTAAATAGAGAAATTATTTTTGTTTTGAGAGTTTTGTATTTTATTTGATTAGCTTCCTTAACTATTATTCCTGGTTTTATTTCTATTATATCTCCAATTTTTAATTTTCCAGATTTTAAAGTTCCTCCAATTACTGCTCCATGTAAATTTGAAGGTTTTGTTCCAGGCTTATTTATGTCAAAACTTCTTGCTATTAGAAATAATGGTTTTCCTTGTGTGTCTCTTTTTGGAATTTCCACTTCACATAAGGCTTGATAAATATTTTCTAAATTTATTTCTTGTTGAGATGATACTGGTATGATTATTGCGTTTTCTGCGATTGTTCCCTTGAATTCTTTTTTTATTAAATTATAATTTTCAATTGCTTTTTCTTTACTTACTAAATCTATTTTATTTTGAACTAATATTATATTTTTGATATTTTTTGCTTGCAATGCCATTAAATGTTCTCTTGTTTGAGGCTTTATTCCTTCATTTGCAGCAACTACTAGAATTGCCGCGTCAACTATTGCCGCTCCTGAAAGCATTGTTGCCATAAGCATTTCGTGACCAGGTGCATCTATGAAAGTAACGTATCTTTTTTTTACGCCCTCATTTTTTATGTTATATTCTTTATCTTTAGAAATTATAATATCTGCATAGCCTAGTTTTATTGTTATTCCTCTCTTTAGTTCTTCAGAGTGTGTATCTGTCCATTTCCCACTTAATTTATACAAAAGAGTTGTTTTTCCGTGGTCTATGTGGCCTGCGATTATTACGTTTAAAATTTCTGGTTCTTGCATAATGATTTAGAAACCTGTGGGTTTTTAAAAGGTTTGATTTGCTAGGCTTTGCACACAAACAAAGTTTGAGCTTAAAGCATTTTATTATTAATATGTAATTTTTAATCAAACAAGTAAAACTTTAATCAGAATTTGCATTTATGTGCAAGACTAATTACTTTAATTAAACCATTTGAATATACTAGAAATTCTAATAATGCTTGTTCCATTTTAAATTAAATATTGTTAATTTTGATATAAATATTTTTTAAGCCTACCTATTTATAAGATTATGATTACAGCAATATTAGATACAAACATTTACGGCTTATTAATTGAAGATAAGGATAATGGTTTTGAGTTAATAGAAAAAATAAAGGCGGATCAAAATTTGCTAATCCATAACTTTAAGTTGATAAGAGACGAATTGAGGGGTGCACCAAGGACATTACCTGTTTATGATAGGTTGGTTTCAAATAGAGTAATTGAAGAAAGTAAAGCCATTAAAGATTTGGCTCATAAATATTTTGAAGCCTATAAACAGAATGATGGTGTTCAAGGACAGACAAAGATAATGAATGACTTTAAGATTGTTGCTTGTGCTACAATTCTTAATTGTGACTTAGTTATTACAGCAGACCAAAGGACATTGCTTAATCCATCTGCAATAAAAGCATATAGATATGTCAATCTTAAAATTAACAAAAGAACACCTACATTTTATAGATATGAAGATTTAAAGAAGAAATATTTCTAAACTGTTTGTTTAATTAACTTTCTAATCTGCATCATTGCGATTGGATCTTTTCTTATATTTATTACTATCTCTCTTAATTCTTTTATTTCTTTTTTAGTTGCTTTTTTTTTCTTTAAAACTTGCTTTTTTATCATATTTTATTGAAGTTAAACTTGTTTATAACTCTTATTGTGCTACAGCTACTTCTGCTGGTTTTTCTTTCGGCTTGTTTTGTTCTGGAAATAATTCAATTAATTGTTTGCTTCCATGTTTTATTACAATCATGTTTATTTGAGTACTTTTTTCTGAAATTTGAGCTCCTCTGACGGTTTTTCTTAATCTTAGACCTTTAGGAGTGCCTACTTTTTTCTTGCCACCTCTTCTGGGTCTTTTATGCATTCCCCATCCTTTTGTAAAAATCAATTTTTTTAGTTCAAAACCTTGTAATCCTGGTTTATGTGGGAAACCTGAACTATCTGTTCCGCCAGTAATTTTTAGAGTATATCCTTCTAAATTTTCTGATAACTCTGAACCTTCTATTTCGTCTCCTATTTTCTTACCTATAAGAGATTCTGCAGATGACTCTACTTTCCAGGCCTTTCCTTTGTCTGAAATGTTTAATTTGAATACCATGGTTTTTTGTGTGAATGTGCCTTTTTAAATGTTATAGGTGTTTTGGCTTTGCACATAAACAAAGTTTAAGCTTAAAAAATTTTATTATTTATCTTTATCAGTTAATCAACAATAATACATTTAATCCTATATTGTACATATTCCAAGACTAGATGTTTTTAATGGTAAATTAATTTGATACTGATGACCTATAGTTTAGTGTTTGGTTATTATAAAGTTCTCCCCCATTACTTACTGCTTGTTTTAACAGTGCTGAATATACTGCCTCATTTCCTCTTTCAGTTAGCTGGAGTAGTACTTCATCTGTTATTCTTTCAAGTTCGCTTTCTTTTCCTGCTTGATCTAATAGAGTTGTTTTCATTAAACCCTTTTTTATATCTCTTCTTAAATTTTCAAAATTTATTTCAGCGCTAAAATTTATAGTTTCATCCATAATTTTCATTAAATTTTAAGGTATTTAAATTATTCTTTTAATATTACTATGTTGGTCATTCCTCTGCGCTTTCTTTCAACAATTTCTTTACCTTCCAATCTATCAATTATTCTCGTTACTTTAGCTTTACTGAACCCTGTTTTTTCTATTATTTCTGCCTGAAATATGGTTTTATTTTCTTTAACTAAATTTAGAACATTTATTTCTTCTTTACTCAAGTCTTTAGTATCTATTTTCTTTTTCGATTTCTTTTTTTCAATTGTTTTTATTATTATTTTTTCTTGAGGGTTTGAAAAGATTAAAATTATTGAAACTAAAATTAATAGTCCTACTATTCCTAATGCCAAATACGTTTGTTGAGATATCGTGTAATACATAGGGCAGTAGTTTCCTCCATGAGCCAATGTGCAAGAAGAATCTACAAAACTTGTAAGTGCAGATTTAAACATAAATATAATTAAAATTATTAAAAGAGATATTCCTAGTAGCAAGTAACCAACTTTGCGATTTTCCATAGAATAAAGTAATGCCTTGACTTTTAAATCTATTTTTTGAAACTAGTTTCACAAAAGGGCTTTTATAGTAGTTTAGTTAATGGATTTTATGGGTTTTAAAGATTTCATAAAATTTGTAGCGAAAGGTGAAAATAGCTTTGTTAAGAGTGTATTCATTTCTCTTTTTGTTTCTTTTTTTATTTTTTTGATAATTTATTTTTTGAAGTTTAGATTTATTGATAGTTTTATGATTAAATATGGATTTTATATCTTTTTTTCAATACTTAGTTATTCTCTAATTATTCCTTCTCTTAAACAAATAAGGCCTTACAAAGAATTTCCTTGTATGGGTGGAATGATGGTTGGAATGACTATAGGTATGATTGCTGGGTTTTTACCTGGATTTTTTATTGGAGCTACTAATGGAATGTTTTGGGGAAGTGTTTGGGGAATGATGGTTGGAATAACTTTAGGAGTTTTAGCAGGTAAATGTTGCGGTATAATGGGAATAATGGAAGGTATGATGTCTGGTTTTATGGGTAGCTTGATGGGTGCGATGACTGCTATAATGATGTTTAATGATAACTTGAAAATTGCGGGAGTAATTGTTTTTGCCATCTCCTCTTTTATTTTAATTGGTTTAAATTTTATGATTTACAGAGAAACAAAAAGTAGTAGAAAATATGAAGATAATTTATTTAACGTTGTTTTGAGTTTTATTCTCACTACACTTACTATGTGGCTTATGGTTTATGGACCAAGGAGTGTTTTGTTTCAATGAGTAAGGGTTATTTTTATGTTATTGGAGTAATTGTTATCGTTGTCATTTTTGGTTTTATGATGGTTAGAGGTAACTCTGAATCAGAGGAGGTTTTTTTTAGTGCAACAATTAAGGATGGCGTGCAAGAAGTTGTCTTAAGCCTTAAAGATTATAATTATTATCCAAATGCTGTTAAGGTAAAAGAAGGAATTCCAGTAAGAATTTATCTAGACTCTAGTGTTGTTGGTTGTTTGAGAGATTTCACAATTAGAGATTTCGGGGTGCGTCAATATCTCAAAACTCCTCAAGATTATGTAGAGTTTCTGCCAGATAAAAAGGGAAGATACACTTTTGCATGTAGTATGGGAATGGGTACAGGAGTTTTGGTAGTAGAATGAAAAAACAAGATAATACTTTGGTAATTGGGTTAATTGTTTTATTAGTTGTTTTGCTATTTGGAGGATTTGGAATAATGGGTTTTGGTGGATTTGGAATGAAGAGTATGATGGGCGGATATGGAAATTCTTATCTTTGTTCTCAAGTTGGAGGAATATGGTGTTATTGGCCATCTACCGGATTTTTATCTATGTTCATATTTTGGAGCGTTGTTATTTTGTTAATTGTTTTGATAGTTAAGCATTTTCAAAAAAGAGGTGCAAAGTGAAGAAATTAAAGCTCACTATTGAAGGAATGCACTGTGCTTCGTGTGCTGGAAATATTGAGAAAAGTTTGAAAAAAGTTTCTGGAGTAAAAGAAGTTTCAGTGTCCTTAATGTTAAGAAAAGGAACTATTGAAGCTGAAGATTCTGTAAAGGTTGAAGATTTGAAAAAGGCAGTTGCTAAAGTTGGTTATAAGGTTGTGAAGGTGGAATAAAATGCAAGAACACAATCACGAAGAACAAGTTGAAGATTTAGAAATAATTGGTTGGAAAAAGAGAATGTTTTGGTCGTGGTTACTTACAATTCCTATTACTTTAATAATGCTCTCTGAAAGAGTTTTTGGCTTTGAGTTTTTAATGATGCCTTATTCAATATACGCCATACTTGCTTTGGGTTTTTTAGTAATTTTTGTTTTTGGTTTTAGTACAATTAAATCTGGACTAAGAGGATTATTTACTTTTTATTTTAATATGGATTCTTTAATTGCTTTAGGCACGGTTGTTGCTTATCTTACAGGTATTTTTTACTTTACTGGTATTGTTGCAGATTATTCTGGTGTCGCTGCAATGATTATGGCATTTTTTACGACTGGTAAATATGTTGAAGCTAAGGCTAGGGGAAGGGCATCATCTGAAATAATGAAACTTTTAGAATTGGGCGCTAAAAAATCTTTAGTTATTAGAAATGGAAAAGAAATTGAAGTTTCTATCGAAGAAGTTGTTGTAGGCGATGTGATGATTATAAAACCTGGTGAAAAAATACCCACCGATGGGATTATTGTAAAAGGAGAGAGTTCTGTTGATGAGTCTATGATTAGTGGAGAAAGTTTACCTACTGATAAAAAGAAAGGTAGTAATGTTATTGGTGCTACAATAAATCAAGATGGAATATTATATGTTAAGGCAACTAAAGTTGGTAAAGATACTTTTTTAGCACATATAATTGAATTAGTAGAGGAGGCTCAGGGCACTAAAATCCCTATTCAAAAACTGGCTGACAAAATTACCTCGGTATTTGTTCCAATTATACTTGTTCTTTCTATTTTGACTTTTCTTAATTGGTGGTTTTTCTCTGGAGATTTGAGCAAGTCTATTGGTATTGCTGTGGCTGTTTTAGTTATTGCTTGTCCGTGTGCCTTGGGTCTTGCTACTCCTACTGCTTTAATGGTTGGAAGTGGTATGGGTGCAAAAAGAGGAATTTTGATTAGGAAGGGCGAAGCAATACAAACAATGAAAGAAATTAAAATAGTTGTTTTTGATAAAACTGGTACTATTACCAAAGGGAAACCTGAAGTGACTGATATTTATTCCAATGTTAAAGAAAGTTATTTGCTTGAAATTGCTGGAAGTCTTGAAAAATTAAGTGAGCATCCAATTGCTCATGCGATAGTAACAAAGGCAAATTTGAAGAAATATAAATCTGTTAAAGAATTTAAAATTATTAGGGGCAAGGGAATTATTGGGAAAATAGCATCTAAAGAGGTGGTAATTGGAAATAGGGTATTGATGGATGATAAGAAAATAAACTATAAAGTTTTTGAGGATAAAATTAAGGGATTTGAATCTGAAGGTAAAACGGTAATGATTATTTGTGAAAATAAAAAAGTAATTGGAGTTATTGCTGTTGCTGATGCATTAAAAGAGGATTCTATCGAGGCAGTTAGAAGACTTAATTCTGGAAGATATAGAACAGTTATGATTACTGGAGATAATGAAAGAACTGCCAAAGCTATTGCTAAAAAAGTCGGAATTAATGAGGTAATCGCAAATGTTTTGCCTGAAGATAAGGCAAAGAAAGTTGAAGAGTTGCAGAAGATTGGAATGGTTGCTTTTGTTGGAGATGGTATAAATGATGCTCCTGCTTTGAAACAGAGCAATGTTGGAATTGCTATAGGGACAGGAACAGACATCGCAATAGAGGCAGGAGATATAGTTCTTGCAAAAGGTTCATTACTAGGAGTTGTTCAGGCTATCAACTTATCAAATGCTACATTTGGAAAAATTAGACAAAATTTGTTTTGGGCTTTTGCATATAATGTTATTGCTATTCCTTTGGCTGTTGCAGGATTTTTACATCCAGTTGTTGCAGAAATAGCAATGGCTTTATCTTCAATTAGCGTTGTTACAAATGCTAATCTATTGAGAAGGGCCAAGGTTGATTAGATTATTAATGTAAATAATAAGATATTAATTATTGCTGTAGTTATACACCACGAGCAATAGTTTTTTAGAACTTTTATTTGAATTCCTAAAAGAACTGTGGAATATAGTGCTGCTAAACCTGAAGCTGTTTTTATTAACAATAGTGGAAAAGTTATGAATATAGATAGTAAGATGATTAAGTAGTAACCTAGACCAATTACTTCGTTTTTTATTCCGAATGTTTTCGAATACTTGCTGTCTAAAACAATATTACAACTCTTACTACTTATTGGACATATTACTTTCTTTTTTAGGGCGTGTGCTATTGAAATGTAGAGAGTTATTGATATGCCAGCTACTGAAAGAATTAGTAATGGAATATTTTGCATAAATTTAGATGATTTTATGGCTTATATTACTTACCCCAATCGCTTTTCTTTTTTCTTTTGATTTCTGCAATTTCCATAATTGCTTTTATTTCCGTTTCTGAAAGTAAGTCTTTATTTTTTTTGAATGTTTTAAATTGGGATTCTGACATCTGCGAGTAAAGATATTTTTTATCTGCTAATTGTCTTTCAAAATTTACTCCTGGCAAAGATATTGCAAGTTCTTTACCTTCTGTGGCTTCTTCAACTGATGCTTTTTCTTCTTGGAGTGCTTTTACTCTAGCAATTTGTTCATCAGTTTCATCAACTAAAGAGATGTTTTTCTTTATTTTACCTGCTAAAACTTTTATCCCAAAAATAGCAGGGTTAGAATTTCTGAATTGATATTTGTGTAAAATTTCTATTTTACATATCGATGCTAATTCCATCAGTCTTTCTTTTTCTATTTCGCTTTGTCTATTTTTTCTCCAGACTTCTAAATCTTCAATTAATTTGTACACTACTTCATTTGTTAAAATTTTGATGCTATTTTTATCGTATTCTAAATCTGCTTCTATTTCTACGTTAAATCCCAAGATTATTGCGTTTAGTGGGTTTAATTCAAGATTTGCTTTTGCCGAAACTATTTCAGATTTACCTATTGGTCCAATCGATGCTTTCACTACTGGGACGTTTGCTTGTTTTAATAGAGTTAGTAGGGCTTCAAGACTACCTAAAGAATCTGCTTTTACAATAATTCCTTCGCTACTTACTTGAAGAGTATTTTTGAATTCTTTCGCAAACTTTTCTTTTAGTTCTTCTTCATTATTGTTTAATACTTGGAATGGCATGCCTGACGAAATTTCTTCTTTGTTTGTTAATTGAAGTCTTATTCCTGTTGTTGCAGAAACTTCTTTGACAGATTTAAATTTAAAACTCAAAGGTAAAACTTCTTCTATTGATCTAACCTTTGTAGTAATCACTTCCCCACTTAAAGAAGCAATTACTATGTGGTCTCCTTCTTTTAAGATTCCATCGTAGAGAATTGCCTCTGCAGTTTCCATGGATTTTTCTTTTTTTATTTCTAAGAGTATTCCTTTCGCTTCACTGGAAAGAGTTAACTTATCTGTTAAAAATTTTTGACACAAACCGCATAGAACAAACAATAATTCAGAAATTCCTTCTTTTGTTCTTGCTGAACAAGGTACAATAGCTATATTTTTTGTGAAATCTGATATTTCATAAAATAATTCTGCGTTGAATCCGTGATTTTGTAGTGAACCTTGAAAAGTAGCTAGTGCGATATCAAACTCTTCTTTT
>CAYNAC010000016.1:0-9940 GCA_964395155.1 Candidatus Woesearchaeota archaeon | reverse complement strand
AAAATGGATAAGATCTTTTAAAAAAAAGTAAAAAAATCATTTAACAAAACAGACAAAAGATATGTTAATTACTTATTAATTTTGATTTTTATAGGCTTTATATTAAGGCTTATTGCTACACTTAATCTAAATGTTCTTGCTGATGATATGGTGTATGCTTCCCAGAGCGCAGGAATAATTAAATCTAAAATTTTATCTACTGCGGGAAATCCTCCATTATTTTTCTATTTAACAGATTTAGCATATAAATTTTTTGGATATACTACTTTTGCCTCTCGCTTTTTTGTCTTAATTTGTGGAACTCTTTTAATCGCAGTTACATTTCTATTAACCAAGAAAATGTTTAACGAAAGAGTTGCTATTTTTGCGGCCTTCTTAGTTACGTTTTCAAGTTTCTTAATAAGGATGACATTTACAGAACAAAGCTTAATGGTATTTTTCTTTTCATTTTTAGCAACATATCTTGGTATTAATTACCTTGAAAATAAAAAAATGCCATATTTAATCGCTTGCGCCACTATATTTGGAATAGCAATGATTACTAAATACAATGCTCCTTTTTTTGTTATTTGTTTTTTATTGTTTTCTTGTTTTTTCTTAAAGAATAAAAATGAAAGATTATTCTCAAAAGATAAAATTAAAGCCATTACTATATTTGTTATAATAATCTTTATTTTTACATTACCTATCATTTCATTTAACTATTTACTCTACAAAGATAAGGGAATAGTGGACTTTTATTTCAATAGAATAATAGGGATAGAAAAAGCCACGCAAATATATAGTGGTTTAGCTGGTAGTCAGGAAAGTTTTACTTCAAACATTTTTGATTTAAGCAGGTATATAAATTATAAACTAATATTCAAAACAGATTTAGTAATTTTACTATTTTCCGTCTATGGACTATTTTTATGGTTTAAAGAAAAAAGAAGATTACAGCTTTCTTTCTTCCTAATTTTTTTGCTTATTCCATTTGTTTTACAAAGTGCTGGATCTCCATTGTCAAAACATTTTGCATTTATTATCTTACTTTTTGCTATGCCGGCAGGTCATGGGTTAAATAATGCATTAACTAAAATTAATAAAAGGAAGATTAAGATTATAGCATTTAGTATTCTAACTTTAACGATGGTTATAAATTTAGGTATTTCATACGGTACTCCATCAAGTTACTTTTATAAAAGCGAGACTTCACAATTGAAGAGTTTTATTAATGAAAACGTAGAGAAAGGAGATTTAATAGTCTTTGACTCTAGGATTTATACATCTCAAATATTTTGGCTTGCAACTCCAAATCACTTTTTAAATTTGGGACAATTTCCCGAGTTTTATGAATATAACTTACAACTAAGAGATAATTTGAAAACAAAAGTAAAGGTCTATGTTATTGAGTGCGTGGTTGATGACTGTGGGTGGGGTTGGATAAAAGACAACCAAGAAGTTAATCAGAGCGCTGAACATTTAATAAATATATTTAAAAACAGCTCTGAAGTTATAGGATCCATATCTTCTTTTACATATAATGGGAATGAATTATTTGGAGATAAAATTAAAACAGAAAAATATAGAATATATTCGTTAAACTTGGATTTATCCCCTGAAGTTATTGAATTTACAGATATGCGACAAACCTTCTTTTTTATACCTTATCTTTATAAAAATATGGAAGGTTATTTTTTTGAATATAATTCTAAAGGATTTGATTTAATTCTTGAAAAATTATCCTTATATATAATTTATATATCTATGATGATATCTTTAATAACGATTATTTTACCAATTATTTTATTAAAACTAAAATAAATTAAATAATGTTTATACTATGCCTAAAAAAATTATTAAAAACGAATTTTCAAAATTTTTTGTTTCTACAGATTATATTGAACTAAAAAATCAACTTTTTAATTATAGATTTAGAAAGTTTATGTTGTCTAAGGCTTATGATAAATATGCAAAAAATAGTGAAAAGATACTTGATGTTGGTTGTGGTATCTCTCCTGTTTCTCCAGATAAGTCAAAAACTATTTTTATAGATTCCGATAAAAATGCTATGAAGATGTTAGGCGAATCTGGATATAAAACTTTAATTGGAGACGCTGAAGAAATACCAGCTAAAAAAGAAAGTGTGAATGCTATTTTTTCTTCTGAAGTTCTTGAACATGTACACAATTATAAAAAGAGTATATATGAGTTTGCAAGAGTTCTAAAGAAAGGTGGAGTTCTATTCATAACAGTTCCAACACATATGAAATATTGGGCTTTTGATGACGACTATGTTGGCCACTTAAGAAGGTTTGACCCAATAAAATTGGGTAATGAGATAAAAAATGAGGGATTTGAAATACTGGAAAATAGACCTATAGGTAGTTTTCTTGAAAGAGAAATTACTAAATTATTAGTTAAAAAAGCTATAAATCAAAAACCAAAGAAGATTAGCAAAATTAAAATTAAATGGTTCAAAATCATTAATAATATACTTTTTGGACTGATTTATCTTGCTTATTTATTGAATAACAGCAAGAATTCAAGCATTTCAATGATTATTGCAAGAAAAAAATAATTATTTCTTGAAGTTATTTGAGTTGTATTTTGGATAAATCTTAATATTGTATTTTGTAAGCAAATATTTCAATAATTCTCTTAAGATATTAAGACCATAACTTATTACTTTAACATTACATTTTTCAGCTCCGTAAAAAGTAGGAATAATTATTTCTTTTATCTTTTTTCCAGCAATCACTAATTGAATTATTATTTCAGAATCAAAGTGAAACCCGTCAGAGTTAAGATTGAGAGGAATATTTTTTAGAGCATGAATTGAATAAGCCCTGAATCCAGAATGAAATTCTGTTAGTCTGGTTCTTAAGATAATATTTTCTATTGTTGTTAAAAAAATATTTCCAAAAAATTTGTATACTGGCATACCTCCTTTTATTGGGTGTCCTGCCATCCTTGAACCAAATACAAAATCAGCTTTATTTTCTTCTAAAGGTTTTATTAAATCTAATATTTTTTCAGGAGGATATTGTGCGTCTCCATGAATCATTACAGCTAGATCGTATCCTTTTTTCATTGCATAAGTATAACCCCATTTTTGATTTCCTCCATATCCTTTGTTCTTTTGGTGTTTTATTATAGTTAGATTATTTTTTCTGTTCCTTAATTTATATTCATTTGCGATAACTGAAGTAAAATCATTCGATGCATCATCTGCAATTACTACCTCTGAGGCCCTTTTCCATACTTCTTTTGGCATCCTTTCCAATAAATGTTTTATTGTGCTTTCTGCATTATAAGCTACGACAAGGATCATTAATTTTTTCATTTGTATTAGAAAAATTTATTATATATAAAAACTATGAGGTTAAGAATATCCAGACATTTTATTTAAGATTGGTTCTAAGAAAGCGTCTGCCTCTCTAAAATCTAACCTATCAAGAGGTTTTTCTGGAGTAATAAAATCTTCTTCTATAGCTATTGGAATACTTTTATTCGTTGCCAGATTAATTAAACCAATATAATCTTCAGTTGAAAGTAAATTAGGTAACTCTCCTCCGCCACCCCATTTTCTTGCTGCTTCTGTTCCCTTTGTCAACCTAACTCCTATTCCTTCTACTCCAGACATATGAAGAGCTACTGCGTAATGTAAGTAATCTGAAAAATTACCCATTCTTTGATTAAATTCCCCCCATGAGCTAGAACCTGTCACATCAAATAAAATTTGAGGGTCCTCGCTATTCCTATTAAATGCTTCTTGCAAATTTAACGCTCCTGCCAAATGAGTAGTATCAACAACTATTTTATTTTGTGAAATATCTAAAATCCTTTCCAAATCGTTAAATGCATGATATCTTGTAGATGTAGAATTTCTGCTACCTGAATCTTTTGCTGTCCAAAAACCATAGTCTGCGTGAGTTGCAGGGGGTGCAATTTCGACAGCAAAGGTTAAACCAAGTCGCCTAGCATCATTTTCTAGTTTTGCAAAACGAAGCTTTGCCATTTCGTATAAATCTTTTTGTTGACTCCTAAATTGTTCAGGTGTATATACTGCTATTGTTCCAGGTTTAATATCTTCTAGTTTTGCAACTTGGGCAGCTATATGCGGCCCTACAACAAGATTTTGCCTTGGATTTGGATCTAAATCTCTTAACTTAGCTACTTGCTCTAAAATTCTTTCGTGGTCTGCAGGCTTATTTGGATCATATATACTCTTATTTTCAGGAACATAAACTAGGCTGTTTGTACCTTCTATTCCCGTTTCGACAAGCCAAATTGGCAACCTATATTTTTCTTGATTAGTAATCTGCCTTTCAAAGTTTTCTTGCTTACGAGAATGTCCAGGCATATAAGGGAGAAAGGCACCTACTCTTACGGGAACCCTGTATTTTTGCCCTAGTTGCTCTAGCCTATGTTTTGCTTCAAGAAATGTTGGAATCTCCTTATCTGAATGAAGCATTACTGGTAAAGTTAAATCAAGAGTTTTTGACATAAATTTAATTAAAAAATACTATTTAAAAGCTTTCTGTAAAAATTATATTATTTGTTATTACTTAAAACTATAGATTTAAAGGACTATAATTTTATAATATAGCTTATAAAAAAGATTTGATGGTTTTAGTAAAAGTTCTTGGATTCATAGATTTTGTAGCTTCTTTAATGTTATTTTCTAAATTGTTTTCTATAAACTTTCCAATTCAGTTTAACTTGCTCATAGGAGGACTTCTTTTTATAAAGAGTTTATTTATTTTAAAAGGAGATATTTTGAGCGGAGTTGATTTGATTGCATCATTAACTATTTTTTTAAGTATTTTCTTTAACCCGTGGATATTTTTACTTTGGATTTTAAGTTTGTTTTTAATGTCCAAATCTGTTGCAAGTTTTATATGATATTATATAATTTTTAAAAATACAACCTCTAAACTAAAAGAGTTAAATTACTAATAGTTTGAGTTTGTTTATTATGAAAAACTCTCTTGAGTCTAGTATATCATGTCTTACCATCCATATTATATCTAACAAAGAATGTAAAACCATTCCAATAAAGATGAAGAAAAATGGTGTAAAAAATATTGCGATTAGACCTATGATTACATGAGACTCAACTGTATGGAATAAATTAAGATCTGCTTTTTCACAAATCCCGTATTCTTCTTTTTGAGTTAATTTTTTTTCTCTTAATTCGTAGCCATGATTGATTGCATCAAGAGGATTCCATTTTTTGTGTTTAAATATTGCAGTCAAATAGTGATCAAAGTCTACGAAGACTGAAGAAAAAAATATTAAAAATAAATAAGAATAACTTGTATTTGGGGAGATTAACTTAAATATAAGGCAAAATACAATTCCTAAAATTATATGCCATCTTGGAAGCATTACTCTTTTTCCCCGATTTTTCGGATCATATCAGCAAAAGCTGGACGAGTTATTAAGATTCCAATAGTTATTCCTATTATTGTGGTGAAAGCAAAACCTCTCAAAAGTCCTGCGCCTGCCCAGAATAGAGGAAGCATTGCAGCTACAATTGTAAAGAATGCTCCAAACACAATAAACAAAGCATTTTTCACTCTTTCCTTAATACTTGAGTTAGACTTAGATCTTGATTCGTCGATTATAATTATTTGATCGTTTACTCCGGTTCCAATTCCTGCAATTATTCCTGCGATTGATGCTGCATCTAAATTCCATCTTAACAAAGCTGCAATTCCTAAAGTTATGAATACTTCTGAAAACATTGTAAGAATTACTGCTAAAGTGATTTTTATTTTCCTATACTTTATAAAAATTGATAAAGAAACAATTACAAAAACTGCTAGTCCTAGGGAGATTAAAGATTTGGTAAATTCTTCTCCTAATGATGGAGATATAGAATCTAACTTAACTATCTCTAATTGGTAAGGAATACTTCCTGTTAAAAGCAGAGTTTGTAATTTATGCATCTGAGCTCTGGCATCGGAAACTGCTAAATCTGGAGTTGTGCCAGTCCCAGAACCTTGTATGGAGATTTGAGTAGTTACTTGACCCTTTAATCCGACGCTTATCCTTAGTTCATCAATAACTTCATTGTCTAAAATAAGAGTAAGATTTTCAGATAAATATTGACCTCCAGAGGTTGGATCTATAGGAATAGTTTTAGTAATCTCTGCGTGTTTTTGTGCTGCTTGAGGGCTAAGAGTTATTGCAAAATTAAATCTGCTCAAATAAGTTCCGTCTCCCAAATTTTCTGCTTGATAAACTGCAGATTGCGAAGCATCTCTAAATACATAAGTTATGTCCTTTTCTCCTCCTATAAAGACGGTTTTGTTTCCAATTTTTGCTTCGAAACTTCCTTGTTTTGAAACTAAGTCTGCTAAATCTTGAGGAGAAGCTCCAGCTACTTCAACTAATAAGAAATTATTTCCGATTAAATCTTTTGAAGACCTAACTGTTAAATCTGTTAAACCAAATACATTCAGTCTTTGATTTGTTAAATCAACTAAATCTGACATTTCTTCGTCAGTTAATGTTCCGTTGACAGGTTTTACTAAAGCTCTTGAACCACCACTTAAATCAAGACCAGTCTTTATATTAGAGCGAGGGACTTTACCTATAGAAATAGAAGATAAATTAGAATCTAAGAATATGAAAGACTCTTTGTCTGTGATAATAGTCATTCTCTTCTCTTCACCATTAATTAAAAATTCTGAAACAACTCGAGAATAATCTTCTAAAGAATTTATTTTTTGAGAGTTTATCTCTTTTATGACCATTCCTGACCTTAGACCTGATTCGAAGGATTTTGAATTTTTATCTATGTTTTTTATTAAAACTCCTTCTTTGAAAGTTGGAGAAATCATGAGCAAAGCTAAAAACAATGAAATAATTAATACCCAAGTTCTGAAAGATATTTTTACCATTATAACTTCTTACTCTCCGCATACCATTTTATTATCGAAGCATTTGTAAGCCAAGTGTTTAAGATATCCATTCCTAACCCTATACCTAAAATTAAAAATATCTGTCTGAATGAGTCAGGTAGACCTGTGATAATTAAAAAAGCAGGAATTATTGCAGCTAGACCCGTTAGAGTCATAAACATTCCAGTTTTGAAAGATCCATAGATTCTTGAGTTTATCGATTCTCCTCTTTTTTTTAATACTCTTGTGGTGAGAAGAATATCTGTATCTACGGAATAACCTATGAGCATTAAGAAGGCAGCTATTCCTGCAGCAGATAAATTTACGCCGAAAAAATCTACAATTGCTAAAGTCATTACAATATCTGAGAAAGCTGCAAATATGACTGCAATACTTGGAATGAAAGTCTTAAACAAGAAAAATATTACGATGGACATTAAGACAAAAGATATTATTACTGCAATTATTAGTTGTTTGTAGAAGTTTTGACCTAAACTTGGACCACTAAATTCTATATTTGAATTTTCGCTGTTTAGCTCGAATCCTACAAACTCTTCAACTTTTAATTTTAGAACGTCTGGTTCTTCTGAAGAACTTATCAAAACAGCTAGTTGTTTTCCACTAGACAAGTCTGAAATTGTTCTTATGTGGACATCTTTAAGAGAGCTCTTCAAATGATTTTCAAGAGGTTGGATTTCAACTTCTTCGTTCAATGTAATTGTTGTTCCTCCTGCAAGACTAGGATCTTTATAGATGATATCTCCTGTTTTTACATAGAAAGAAAATAAATAAATTAAAGAAAAAATTAAAATTGCGACTGGAATAAATAGTAACACTTTGTAAGATTTATCGTACCAGTGCTTATTTGAATTTAAGGTATTTTGATTTGATTGTTCCATCTTATTTTATGCGCCGACTGGGGATCGAACCCAGATCATCTGCGTGGAAGGCAGACGCACTAACCATTATGCTATCGGCGCTTTATATTCTTTCGTTTAAGAGGCGTTTTAAAGTTTATGTTTGGAGGCTTTCGGAAGTAATTTTAATGTAATTAATTAAATAATTAAAAGGTATCGGAGAAATATGAAAAATCAAGAGAAAATTTGGAATGAGTTATACAAAAGAGGACTTACTTGGAGAAAAGAGACATTTAATATTCCTGAATTTATAAAAAATAAGTTGGTTTTAGAACTGGGAGTTGGAAACGGCAAGAGTTTGAAGCCAATATTAGACCTTAATCCTAGGCACGTTACAGCAGTTGATTTTTCGAAAGAGGCCATATTTAAAGCGAAGGATTTAGCAAAATCTAATAATGTCTCTTATGTGACTGAGGATTTTATTAAGACTAAAATAAAAAATAAATTTGATGTAATTTTTTGTTATTATTTTCTTAATAACTTTAAAGAAAATGATAGGAAGAAGATAGTTAGAAATATTGTTTCTATGCTAAATAAAAAGGGAGTGGTTTTATTTGAAGATTTTGGCGCAGGAGATATAAGGCAAAAAGGGAAAGATATCGAACATAATACTGTTGAAAAACAAAATGGTTTGATTTGTCATTTTTTTACTAAAAAAGAAGTAAAAGAATTATTTTCTGATTTTGAAGTTAATATAATGGAAAAAAATTTTAGCCCTATAAGAAAAAATAGATTGATTAAAAGAAGAATTATTAATGCAATTATACGCGCCCGATAGTACTATGGGTGAACAAGTCATCGGTAACTTCAACTCTTAGAAAATTGATATTTCTAATCTCTTTAACCTTTACAAATTAAAGCATTTGAAAATCTTACATTTTTTATTTACGCGCCCGATAGGATTTGAACCTACGACCTACGCCTTAGGAGGGAGTCGCTCTATCCAGGCTGAGCTACGGGCGCACAATTAACCTTTCTAGTTCCTCTCTTGCTCGACACTCCTCACAGGCTCGGAGACTCGCTGTAGAGCAACTAGATGCAGGAGAGAGTACTCGCTGACTTTTTAAGTCATCGGTAACTTCAATTTTGATAAATTAAAGTGATTCGAACGAATCCTCTTAGTGCTATGCAGGAGAGAGGATTCGAACCTCTGAAGGCACTAAGCCACGGGATCTTGAGTCCCGCACGTTTGACCACTTCGTTACTCCTGCGTTTGATTTTAATTGAATAGGAAGTTTTATAAATCTAACATTTTGAAGACTTCTGAAGACAGCCATAGTGCTGGGGAAACACCTGTTCTCATTCCGAACACAGAAGTTAAGCCCATCACGTCTGCGTGTTGTAGTCTCCGTCAAGAGGCAAAGCACGGATGCTGTCTTCGATTTTTTTATATACTTGAGTTTCTTTGAACCTTCATGAAAGTAGATGCAAAAAAGAAGATAGAAAGTTATTTTTCTGGAAGCAAATTGGAGTCTAAAGTTACTAAAAAAATAAAAAAAATTGCTATGAGTCACAGAATAAGATTAAAAGAAAATAGAAAGAGATTTTGTAAGAAATGTTATTCCGACTTGAAAAATGGAAAAGTTAAACTAAATAAAAAGAGAAAAACCACTATCTGTAAGGCATGTGGTTTTGCTAATATTTGGATGGTTAAATGATAAATTATTTTTCGATAAGTTTGATTTTGACTTTTTTAATAACAAGGAGTTGGGCATATTTTGCATATAAGAGAAACAATTATTTTGATTCTGCGGATAATCCTAAAACTTTAACTGGATGGCTTAGGATAAAAACAGGTTTTGACTGGCGCCATGTTCATTTTGGAGCAATAATATTTTTCTTTTCGTCTTTATGGATATACTCTGAGGGATTTACAATTTTTAATGAAGCAATATTAGGAATTAGTTTTAGTATGATACTAGATCAAATATTTCCTTTAGTAGCTAATTGGAATTATTTTAGTAGAAAAATGTTTTTTGTATCTTTTCTTTTGCACTTGAATGTTGCACTTTTATCGATAAAAATATTCTAATATTTTTATTAAGACTTTTTAAACTTAGAAACTTCTTCTAGAACGTCTGCGTGGCCTAGCATTGCAGCTCTGCAACAATATCTAGTAACTACTAAATC
>CAYNAC010000015.1:0-9944 GCA_964395155.1 Candidatus Woesearchaeota archaeon | reverse complement strand
TATTAGGAACATCTACAATAAAAGACAAATTAGTCTTACGCATATCAATTCCTTTCAGATTTACAATTAAATCAACTGTCTGATCGAACTTACGTTCTTTCTGCTCTCTTAATTCTTTTAATGCTTTACTTAGTTCCATTGTTTTTGTCTTCTACGGTTGCCTCAACTCTCAAAACAAGAGTCGAAGATGTAGTTTAATGACTTTTATGTCTGATTTAGTTGGTTTATAAATTTAATGCCTATCTAAAACTTGTAAATATTCTTTAATCCTACTAATAGTCTGAGGAATCAAAAACTTTTCAATTTTGTGTTCAAAGAGTTCATGAAGTGTAGCAAACTCAGCAACTCTGTATAAGTTATTATTTTTTTCGACAAGCATCATATCTCGGAGTCTTTTCAATTGTCTACGGATATTACTTTCAGCAATTCCTCTAGATTCTAGTGAATTTTCTTGCCTCATAATTGTTACAACATCTCTAACTTCAAAAGAAGTAAGTTCTCTCTTTTCCTTTCTAGCCTCCTCGAGAGCGAGAAGTATATCTACGACAATATCTCTAGAATCTCCAGGTTGTAGTAATCCCAAACTCAAACAAATTTTTCGAACAATTTCTCTTTTAGAAGAATCATATGGCTTTTCATATTTTCTAAGAGTTATTTCATGTAATGGTACATCTCTAGCCATTATCATTTTAAAACCATAATCATTATAAATGTAATCTTTTAACATCTTAAAATGGAATTAGTCGCATTTTTAGGAGATGACCGAGAATCATGGGGACAAGTTACAGGTCTAATAAATCATGGAGTGTGGGAAAAAATAATTCTTGTAAAGTCAAAAACTTCTCCAGATTATAATTCTTCTAAACCAACAGATATAGTTTCTGTAGACACTTCGAAATCACTTTTAGATTTAAAAGAAGATATAATAAAAAAACTAAGAACAAAATTTTCAGGTTTTGACGTTCATGTTTCCTTAGCTTCTGGAAATGGAAAAGAACATATGGCTCTAATTAGTGCACTTCTTTCAGTTCCAGTGGGAATTCGCTTAGTTGTATTTACAAAAAACGGCGTAGAAATTATTAATTAATATTAGTTTAAATCTCTAATACCTTAAATTCTTACTAGTCGAAGTCTTTAGTGTGGTATATAAAACTCATCAGAGTTTTGTGTTGTATCAAAAATCAAAACAAATTGATGAACCATTTACTCATCATTATTATTAACAACAATAAGATAAACCAATTCATCCATCCGTAAATCTTTCTAGCCCATCTATCGCTTCCAGTAATTCCTAAAATCGTTAAGTAGAAGAATCTTCCTCCATCAAGTATTGAAACTGGAAGCATATTCATCAACGCAACTAAAATATTTATGATTACTACCCACCATAACATATCATATATAAATTGAGGGAGCCCTCCGTCCCAAGATGGAATATAATAAGTATTAGGATTTCTAAATTTAGATATTCCTTTAGAAACAAGGCCTCTAAATCCCTCACTTTCTCCAGAATAAAAACCAACGCCAAGATATGCTTTTCCATTTTTTTCTGCCAATTCAAATTCATAAGATCGAATTACTTTTTGGGAATCAATAGTATTTATCTTGACTTTTTGACCAACGGATAATTCAGATAAAATTTCAGTTAACTCTTCTTGACTGGTTACTTTTCTATCATTAATTGTAGTTATTGCCCCTACAAGATTTTCTCTTATTGCAGGCGCATCGTCGAAGAATATAACTTGTTGATTATTTTCCAGTATTTCCTTAGTCAACAGTTCTTTAGGAGCATAGTGTGTTTTTCCGTCGCTTGTAGTTATTTTGTTTAAACCTTCCGAAGTTATCGAAGGAATCATGCTCAAAGAAACCACGCTAACATTTCCTACATGAGTAATTTGAGAAACATTTACTATGTTTTGAGCATACGAGTTAAATATTAATCCTCCAGGTTCAAAACTCAATGCAAAAAATCCCCAAAGTAAAAGTCCGAACAGGACGAACATCACTATATTTGCAAATGTGCCTGCTGCTAAAACAGAAAGTTGATGTTTTTTCGGAGCTTTAGCCATTTTCTTTTCATCTGGTTCTACAAAGGCTCCAAAGAATGGCCCAAAGAAAGCAAGTCCAGTTGTTTTAATTCTTATTTTCCAAAGTTTTGCAAATAATCCATGAGCAAATTCATGAGATATAGTTATTACTGCAATGGCTACTAAAAAATAAGTAAAGTATAGAGGAGGAAAGAAAGATTCCAAATTAAATAACTTTGGAAAATAAGGAATAAGAGGAGCAATAGGGGGCAAATTTTTCAATTGTTCAGGGATAGGAGTAGAGACATAAATCCAAACAGTTCTAGAGATTAACCATAAAATGCTAAACATCAAAATATATCCAGATAAAATAACTACATAGCTCAAAGGTTTCAAAATTCTAGAAAATTTATTTGCAGACCATTTCATCAATTCTATTCCGACTTTGGTATGGTACAAAAACATCCATCCTTGCCTTTTGAAACTACTTCGATTCTTCTTAAACACAAAAAAAGCAAATATTCCAAATAGTATTAGAAATACTAAATCATACACTATAAAACTAACCATTCATCATTCCTCAGTTGTTCTTTTTCATACGCATAGTTCTAAAACTATGTTTTCCGCATTTTCTACACTTAATTGTTTTTGAAATTACTTTCAAAGACTCTGAGCGCATTTTCTGATTACAATTTTTACAGACAAACATATTTCTAAAAAGTCTTGTTTGAGCAGCAGGTAATTTTGTTCCCATTATACTATCCTCATTACAACTTTCTGACCTTCAACATCCCAATATTCTACTTGTTGTTCAGCCACGAGTTTTCCATTTAATTCGTCATCGAATGTCAAACTTATAGTCTCAAAATTTTCCAAATCCATCACGCTAACCATATCTCCATCGACGCTCAAAACTTGTGCTTTCTTCTTTTCGACACTAGGAACTTCTAAATTCTCACTTCCAGGCAAAACTCCTATTCTTTTTTTATGATCAAATATTCCTACTACTTCCATTCTACATTTCATGCTTCCATGTTTTCCAGTTTTGCTCTGGTCATTTGATTTTACAACACACGCAACCCCATCCCATAAAACAGTTGTACCCGGTTTAGCCGTTGTTGCTTGAATTAATTTTAATACCATATTGAATTTTTCACAAGAGTGTTTATAAAACCTTCCATAATTAAAAAAGGTTTTTTACAAAACTCTAATAGTACAATAAGAAATGAAAGTTTTTTAAAGCTTGTCTTTAACAAAAGATAATGAATCAATTAGAAAAAACTCAAAAGATAAAGAAAGGAGACTTTGTAGAAATAAAGTTTACTGGTTTTGTAGACGGAAAAATATTTGATTCTAATATAGAAGAGGATTTAAAACAAATTAATAATCAGGCAACACCTTCAAAAACAATTTTAATAATCGGTCAAAGAATGGTGGTAAAAGGCTTGGATGATTATTTAGAAGGAAAAGAATTGAATAAAGATTATGAAATAAAGATTGATTCCAAAGACGCTTTTGGAAGCAGAAAGACAGAATTAGTTAGAATAATTCCTCTAAAAGTTTTTCATTCTCAAAAAATAAACCCTCAACCCGGAACCTCATTTGTATTCGACAATCAACTCGCCAAAGTAATCACAGTTTCAGGAGCCAGAGTAATCACAGATTTCAACAATCCTTTAGCTGGAAAAGAAATAGTTTACAAGTTTAATGTGAAAAGATTAGTCGAAGATATAAAAGAAAAAACTGAAACGATATGTAAATTACTTTTCAGATATATTCCTCAAGTTTCTATAGACGGAGAAAATGTTAAAATAAAAGGTCCTAAGATATTAGAAAGTTTTATAGTTCAATCTCAAGCCCAATTTAAAGAATTTCTAGGGAGAGAAGTTTTATTCGAAGAAACCGAAATAAGCCCTCAAGAGTCAAAACAAGAGTAGCATCTTTAAAATAACAATCCTTATAAATCGTCCGCAATTTGCTAAAATATGGATGGTGATTATTCTGAATCTGACTTAAAAAGTGTTTCTTCAATAGATAAGGAACTGGAACAATTAGTTAAGAAACAAGGCGCTCGTGTAAAAGTAATTGGCTGTGGTGGCGGAGGAGGTAATTCTGTTTCCAGGATGCGTGAAATAGGAATCAAAGGTTGCGAAGTTATCGCAATAAATACAGACGCTCAAGACTTGCTTTACACTAATGCCGACGTAAAAATATTAATCGGAAGAGAGTTAACCGGAGGATTAGGTGCAGGAAGTAATCCTAAAATAGGAGAGGAGGCTGCAAAAGAATCAGAGTCTGAAATAAAAAAGAGATTAGCTAATTCGGATTTAGTATTCATAACTTGTGGTCTTGGAGGAGGAACAGGAACGGGTTCGGCACCTGTTGTTGCAGATATAGCCAAAAAATCAGGAGCATTAGTAATAGGAGTAGTTACATTGCCTTTCACAGTAGAAGGTCAAAAAAGAATTGAAAATGCACAATATGGTCTAGAAAGACTAGAACAAATAGCAGATACTCTTATAGTCGTTCCAAATGATAAGCTACTAGAGTTAGCTCCAGAGTTACCAATTCAAACAGCGTTCAAGGTTGCAGATGAAATTCTAACAAACGCAGTCAAAGGAATAGCTGAACTCATCACTTCTGCAGGTTTGGTAAATTTAGATTTTGCAGACGTAAAAGCGGTAATGTCTAATGGAGGAGTTTCTTTGATAGGAATAGGAGAATCAGACAATGCTAAAGATAGAGCCTTAGAAGCAGTAGAAAGAGCAATTCATAACCCTATATTAGATGTAGATATACAATCTGCAAAAGGTGCATTAGTAAATATCATTGGAGGTCCAGATATGTCTCTAGATGAGTATAGAAAAGTTATGGAAAAGGTTAGTTCAAAAGTTGCTCCAGACGCAAAAATAATTTCAGGCGCAAAAATTTCTCCTGACATGGAAAAAAATATCAAAGTTTTACTTATAGTAACTGGAGTTAAAAGTCCTCAAATTGTAGGCTCAAGTTCGGCTTACAAAAATAAAGGAGACAATACTTCCCTAGGAAATGAATTAGGTATAAATTTCATAGGCGAATAATTTTTAAACGCACAAATCTCATTCACCATATGGAAAAAATTAAATCTTTTTTAAATCAATGCAGAAGAGTTTGGACCGTCTTAAAAAAACCTACTCGTCAAGAGTTCTTAATGATTTCAAAAATTTCAGCATTAGGTATTTTAGCCCTAGGACTAGTCGGATTTCTTATAGGAATAGTCATGAAAATTTTTAGTTAAATCTTCAACCATAATAACATTTATATACCCTCAAATTTTTTAACAATTGCTTCTTCTCTTATATGAGTAAGTAGCTGGAGCTCATAAAAATGATATTTATCCTCAAAGTAACCACAAATAAAGAAGATAGAGCCATGCAAATGATTCACGAGAGAACCGTCTCAAAAAATTTGCACGTATTTTCAATAACAAAACCTCATGGCCTAAAAGGTTACATAATTATAGAATCTGCAGATAGAGATACAATTGAAGAGGCAGCATTTAATTTACCTTATGTAAAAGGCATAATTGGAAAGACAGTATCTTATGAAGAAATAAAGAATATGATCCAACCTGTCGTAGAAGATTTCAATATAGAAGTTGGAGATATAGTAGAGATGATTGCCGACCATTTCAAGAATGAAAAAGGAAAAGTAATCCGTATAGACAAAAAGAAAGGAGAAATAGTGGTTTCGTTATTAGGGGCAGCAGTTCCTATTCCAGTTACAGTAAAAATGGATAACGTAAAGGTTATAAGGCGTGATTCTGAGAAGTCAGAGGAGACTAAAGAAACACAGGAACAATCATGGCAGTAATTAAATTAATTGTAGACGGCGGAGCAATGAAACCTGGGCCTACTATAGCTCAGCAATTGGGTCCTAAAGGGATAAACATTGGAAAAGTAATTGAAGACATAAACAAAGCTACAGCTGGTTTCAAAGGAGTTAAAGTTCCTGTTGAATTAGATGTCAATGAAAAAACAAAAAGTTATGACATCAAAGTGTTTTCTCCACCTGTCGCAGAATTACTAAAAAAAGAATTAAATTTAGAAAAAGGTTCAGGCGCGGCTGGAAAAATAAAAGTATCTAATGCTGCAATAGAACAAATAATCTCTATTGCAAAAACTAAACAAGTTAATATGCTTGCTCGCGATTTAAAAAATGCAGTAAAATTAGTTTTAGGTTCTTGTGTTTCGCTAGGTATTCTTGTCGAAAATAAAAGTCCTATTGAAGTGATTTCAGAAGTAAATTCTGGAGTCTATGATAAAGAAATTTCTCAAGAAAAAACTGAAGTGAGTGCTTTAAAGAAGGCTCAATTGTCAGAATATTTTGCAAAGGTAATTGCTCAACAAGAATCTCGTAAGAAGGCAGAAGCAGAAGCAGCTGCAGCAGCAGAAGCAGCAAAAGCAGCGGCGACAACTGCAGCAGTGGCAACACCAACAGCGACAACTTCCGCTACCCCTACGACGGCTCCTACAACTGCTAAAGCCTCAGCGCCAGCAAAAGCTGAAAAGAAGAAATAGTTTTAAATTATCTAAAATAAGACAAATTTATATACGCCCATTTACAAAATCAAGTGTTGGGGATATGGGGTAGTTTGGTTAGCCTTCGAGGTTTGGGACTTCGCGACCCCGGTTCAAATCCGGGTATCCCCATTAGTTTTTAATCTGAGAATATTCTGAATTGTAAAAATAATTTTAAACTCTCTTTTATTATATCTTAAATGGTTAAAAAAAATTTAGCTAGCTTAATAAAAAATAGAATTTATGATGGTGAATCAATAAAAAGAATAGCAATAGAACAAAGTGTAAGTGAGGCTCTAGTTCTTCTCTATGCGACAGGCTCTAGGCCTGTTCAGAAGGGAAAAAATTTAGGAGACAGACACATAGAATATATCAAATCAGCTTTAGAAGAAGGAATAGATCCTGTAGATATAGCAGATGTTTTAAGAGTAAATTTAGAAATGTTAACTCCTTACTTAAAAGAGGTTTCTCCAAGAAACGGATTAAATTCAGATTATTCTAATTCAAATACGCCTCAAAAAATAGTTTTAGGAGATTCTTTAAAACTAGATCCTACAAGCATAACAAGTCCAAGAGATAAAAGTCTTAATTCCGAAGCTAACAGGTTAACCAGTTTTGGAGAAGTTTATAAAAAATTTGGAGTGTTAGAGCTTTTAATTCCACCTTACGAATCTGGAAATTATGATATTATCCTTTCAATAGTTGGAAGAAATACTTCTGATAAAAAAGGCGTCCCGTTAGAAGCCACTTCGGTAATGTTTCATCTTGCTTCGAGTTTATCTCAAAGCTTAGAAACTTGTATAGCTGAAGTTAATGAGTCTAATCCAGAATTAAGTATTCAACTCAAAGGACCAATAGATGGAATGTTAAAAACTACTAGGTCATTACTAGATATTTTATCTAATAAACTTTCAGAAGAGGAATAGGTCTTGCACATAAATTCAAATTCTGATTAAAGTTTTACTTGTTTGATTAAAAGTTATATTTTAATGATGAAATGTTTTAATCTTAAACTTTGTTTGTGTGTAAAGCCAGAGGAATAGCAATATTTAAAAACACACTCTGGAAATATCAAATATGGTTAAGACAAAAAAAGTAAAAGCTGCAGGACGTTTTGGGGCAGGTTACGGAACATATTTGAGAAATAGATTGAATTCAGTTGAAACTTTACAAAGAAAAAAACAATCATGTCCTCACTGCAACAAACTAGGAGTTAAGAGATTAGCTGCTGGAATATGGCATTGCGAAAAATGCGGTGCTCAATTTGCAGGTCATGCATACACATTAAATAAACAATAAATTTTTAAAACAACAAAACAACAAAATAAAATGGCACAATACAAATGTTTCAGATGCAGTAAACCTCTTACTAATAAGGTTCTAGATAAAGTTTTCAATTGTCCTAATTGTAATTCTAAAATTTTCTATAAGCCTAGAACACATGTTGTTAAAATAAAGGCAGTGTAATTTTAAAATGGATGAAAAAGCAAGGCAAAAAATTCAAGACTTGCAGTTACTTGAACAAAATCTACAATCTATACTAATGCAAAAACAGAATATCAGTTTAGAATTAAGCGAGGTTTCTAATGCATTGTCTGAAATAAACAAAACTAGCGATGTTATTTACAAAATGGTTGGCTCAATCATAGTTGCAGTCGATAAAACAAAGACTTTAGAGGATTTAGAAGAAAAGAAAAAAATATTGGAATTGAGAAATTCTTCCGTAGAAAAACAAGAAAAAGTTATAGAATCCAGGGCAATGGAATTACAATCTGAAATAAAGAAAGTTTTAGAAAAATCTCCGTCGGAATCTAAGTAAGGCTAGCATATTTATTAGTACGATAATATTTATATACTGAAATATTTATCACTGACTATGGCATTCGGTTTCAAAAACGTTTTTAACAAAAATCAAACTTCAGATGATTATGTGGAGTTAGATTTGAACCAAGCAAAATCAAGAAAAGAGAAGATAAAGATTCGTCAATTTACTTTAACAAAGTATGATGACATAAATGAAATTTTAGCAGCACTTAGAGAAGGGTATACCATAGCATTCATTGATATTCGCAAATTAAAGAGTAAAGATATTATTGAATTAAAGAGAGCCTTAACAAAAATTAAGAAAACAATTGATGCAATGGAAGGGTCAATTGCAGGTTTTGGAGATCAAGCAATTATTGCTTCACCAGACTTCGCAGAAATTTACAGAGGTCCATCAGGACAAGCACAGCAACCTTCTAAAGAAGATTCTTTAATGTAATCTTAGTCTTTTTTCAAGTTCTTCTTTTCCAACAGTATGAGTCAGAATGTATTCTATCAGGTGTCTACTTAAATTTAAACCTCTACCCATTAAAGTTATGTGAATTTCATCTCCATATAAACAACTATGCAATCTAGCAAGTTCAACTCCCTTCATAACGACATTATGAGCTCCGAATAAATTTTCTATATCTTCAGCTTTCAATATCTTTTCTCTCGGATTTCCTTCTAAATCAAGTTCTCTAGTTAAGATATCCAAACTTCTACAATAATTAGATATTTGAAGTTGCATTCTTTCTCTTAATCCATATTCCATAAAACAATTTTCTAATTCTGCTTTTAAAGTTATCTCTGAGATATAGAAAACAGACTTCTTACAGCCACAACAATAGTTGCAGGCACAAGCAAGACCAGTAAAGCACCGAGAGTCGAAGAAACCACATTACCTATTTCCCAATTAAGAAACTCTATATTTCTAACTCCTGCAGAGCCAGCAAAACTTACTATAACTAAAGAAACCGAAGAAGTCATAAATCTACTTATATCATTAGGAGCAACTCCTATAAATCCTATTACAAGTCCTAGTATAAGTAACAAGCCGAGTAAAAAAGGATTAAGATTTCCAAACAAAGCACTCAACATTCCGCCAATCAGTGCAAGAACAATGCCTATTAGAAAGGCCCAAGCACTCAAAACATTTTCTTTAGACCTTATAACCATAAATAAGACAATGAATCAGTTAATATAAATTTTCCTATTTTCAGAGTAACAAAATTACATAAGTTCGGTTAACACCGAAATGTTTAAATAGGCATTTTATTGAAAAAGTACAACACAAAATGAAATTCAAAGTTTTATCTTCATTATTTGCATTTGTTGCTTTAGCAGTTTTATCTCTTAGTTTAACAAGCGCAGCTACAATATTTTTAGACAATTTTAATTCAGGAATACCTTCATCTTGGACTCCAGGAACATGGTCTTTAACTTCAGGATATTTGGAATCTGCTCAATCAAGTAACTCAAATCCTATAACTTCAATAAGTACCAGATCTGCATCAACTTCCGGATTTAATAGTATTATTTTATCTTTTGATAG
>CAYNAC010000014.1:0-9960 GCA_964395155.1 Candidatus Woesearchaeota archaeon | reverse complement strand
GATTAATTGACTATCCTGCTGATAAGGGATGTTCTAATTTACTTGATAATGTTGAGTTGGATGAAAAAGTTTTAGGGGTTAATGGAACAGATGATAATAGAGAAGAAATAGTAGATAGTAGTGAAAAATTAAGTAAAAAATCTGGAAGCTTTTTTGTTTTCTGGATAGTTTTAGGAATAATTTTAGCTGGAATAATTTTAGTTACATTTACAATTGTAAGGCATATTTATAAAAATAAAAAACTTAAAGAACGAATAAGAGAATTAAGTAATTTGTAATTATAGTTATTTTTTGTATCAAAAAAGTTAAGGATTTGTCTTAATTTTTATTGAGTGTATAAAATTTTAGTTATAATTTGAATTTACTCTTAATGTTAATTTATTAATGAGCTGTTAAGTTAAAGTCACTTATTTTTGACAAAAAAATTAAATTGATGTTGAACCAACTACTTTTTTATTACCCTCTTGCTCCCATTCCAAAGTTATGGTTGTTGGCTGTAAATCTTGATAGTGAATTGAATGATAATTATTTGGATTAATTCTTGGAGCCTTCCATTTATCTCCTATTTTTTGAAGCTCTAAAAAATCTATTTTTATTCTATCTTCTGATTCAACCTTTCTTATCCCTATTGCAAAACCATTATTTCCCTCTATTACTCCACAACTTCCACAAGACCATTGATTTAAAGTTTCTTTCCCAATCACTTGAGAACCTGTACTGAAATCAAATGTAGTTCCTGATTTAAAGTAAGGTGCAGGGTATTCCATACAGACGCTTCCAATCGTATTTTTTATATTGCTCAAAATAACTCTAAAAATACTTTCCATTTCAATCATCTCCAATTATTAACTTTCCATCTTTAATTTTGGCTTCTAATTCATGCCCTTCTTTCCATTTCAATTCTTCTACAATACTTGGGGGTATAACCAAAACCCATTTAGCGTATTCTATATCTCCTACTTTTCTAGAAAGTTGTTTTTGTAGCTTCATAATCTAAATTAGAACTAACTTATATTTAAAACTTTAGGTACCAACTATATAGTAGTTAATTAGGTACCGAAAGATATATAAATAATAGGTACCTAATAATATTATGAAGTCAGAAATTAAATGTAAACATTGTTTAGGTAAGAATTTTCTAAAGAAAGGTTTTAGAAAAACTGATAATAGGGGAAAAATACAAAAGTTCTATTGTAAAGATTGCCATAAGCATTTTACAAATGATGAGGGATTTTATAGGATGAGAAACAAGCCAGAAATTATCACAATGTCAATTGATATGTATGTTTCTAATTTATCATCAAGAAAGATGAGAAATCAATTAAAAAGACACCTTAGTCATAAGATTAGTCATGTTTCTGTTCTTGATTGGGTTAGAAGATATACCTTGAAAGTTCATAAGTTTATTGAGAAACAAGGCTACAATTTAGGCAACAATTTCTATGCTGATGAAACTATGATAAACCGAGAAGGTAAGTTAGATAGATTTTGGTGTTGTCTTGATTGGGATACTCGTTTAATTACAGGATTTCATTATAGCTTATCTGCTAACCCTGTTGAAGCTCAAGAATTCCTAAAGAAAGCGATAAATAAAGGAAAACCTAAATATATTCAAACAGATGCGGGAGTTTTCTATCCAAGAGCATTTAGAAAATTATTCTATTCAAATAAAATAGATGGATTAACAATTGAACATAAAATACAAAATGTACGAAAAACGAAAATTCATAATTATAGAATTGAAACGGTGTTTATGAAAATCAAAGACAGAGTGATAGATTTTAGAGGGCTAAAAGCTCTTTGGTCTGCTCCTATTTTAATGACAGCAATAGTTATTCAACATAATTTTATAGAAAATCACTCGACAACTGATGAAGTGCCTTCTGAAAGAGCTGGGATTGACTTAGGATTAGGGGAGAACAGATGGCTAGATTTAATTAAATTATCAACACACTAATAAAAATAATTTTAATAGTTTATTGTTTTTTGATTTGTACCCATCGTACCATCAAAAAATATGTTAAATTGATGGTTACCATTGTTAGCGTTCTTAAAGTACAGACCGACAAAATGCTGATCATACAACTCATTCTCTTCTTGCGTTGCTTCATTTGCTAATACTTTATCCCTTAAATTAGCTGCTTGTCTGTCTGTATAAACTTGTATAATAGCATTCCTATCTTTAGTAGTATCTTGTTTAAGTTTACTACCTAAAGTAGTCATATCAACTTCATTCAAATAATCTCTTGAAATTAAAATTTTCTTTCCCTCTCCACCATTAGGAATAGGCCAACTTTCAAGAATTTCATATTGAATATTATCTTGTTGATTAGAACTATCTTCTGAAATTTGGCTATTTGAAGTAGAAGAATCATTCCCAAATAGACTACCTAAGATTATTAGTCCAACAAGAATAAAAAGTGTTATAGCCCACCAACGCTTGTACCAAATTTTCTTAGTTTTAGAATCAGCCATTATTCAATTAATTAATAAAACTTATTTATAAGGTTTTCTATAGGTGTAGGTGTCGCTAACTTTACAGCTCATTTATTAACAATATTTATAAACATATTTAACATTTCTTCGTTTATGAAAAGAGGGTTTTTTTTATATGTAGTTGTTGCTTTTTCAGTATTCTCTTTCTATTCTTTGTATCTTGATTATTCTCAGGATTGCGGTTCTTTGCCTTGTCTTACAAAATATCTATCTACTGGAGAAGTAAAATATGTTCAATCTAATGAGTTGCCTGATTCTTTGATATCTGAAATTATTTATCCGTTTGTAAGTTCAAATAAGAGAGGAATTCTTTTTTCACCTAATGTTCAACCAGGTGATGGTCCTGTTGGTGGAGAGACCGAAGTTCCTGTAGCCCCTTACGGATTAACCTACGAAGTTTTTAGTGGAGATCATATTAACTTGAATTGGATTGATGCAAGTAATAATGAAGAAGGTTTTAGAATTGAGCGAAGAATTTCTGGTTCAGCTGATTTCGAAGTTGTGGGAAGTGTTGGTATTGATGAAAATACTTTTTTAGATAGTAATGGCTTGACTCCTGGCACAGAATATAATTATAGAGTTTATGCTTACAACTCAATAGGTAATTCTCCTCCTTCCAATGAAGTTACTGCTATAACTTTAGGATCTAATGTAATTATTTCATCTGTTTCACCTAATGTTATCTACAATAATGTTGATTCAGAGCTGACTCTTATTGGAGCAGAGTTTGGACCACATTTTTATATTAATATTCGACCTGAAGGAACTACTTCGTGGAATTCTTTCTGTGTTTCTGGAGGTACAAATTGCTTTTATGATAGTTCAAATAATGTGAGATTTTTTGTTCGTGCTCCGTTTAATGTAGGAAGATATGAGGTTCAGTATGTTAATGCTTATGGTTCATATGAGTCAAACCCTATATCTTTTGAAGTTATTGCACAAGGTCAATCTCCTACAACTCCTCAAAATTTAGTCGCTTCTGTTTTGTCTTCTACAAGTATTGGTTTGAATTGGGATGATGTTTCAACTAATGAAGATGGTTTTAGAATAGAAAGAAGTCTTAATGGTCAAGGAGGTTTTGGAATGGTAGGTAGCGTTGGGCAAGGAATTACAAGTTTTGTAGATAATAATCTTAATCCAGAGACTAATTATTATTATGTGGTTTATGCATATAATGGAGTAGGTTCATCTCCTCCGTCGAATATGGTTTCTAAAACTACTTATCCAGATTCTCCAGTTATTTCTTCTTTAAGTCCTTCTCCTGTGAGTCACAATGTTGATAGAACGATTACTCTTTCTGGAAGTGGATTTTATAATCAATTTGCTATAGAGTTTAGAGCTGTTGGTGGCTCTCAAGTAGTTTCATATTGCGATTATATAAATTGGAATAACGCAAATCACAATTGTCAGAGGGTTAATTCAAATACTTTCACATTTGTTCTTCCTCAAGGAACGCCTCCTGGAAATTATGAATTTAGATATGTGAATATCTTTTTTGATGAAGGGGTTCCTGTTGTTCAATATTCTGGTTTTAGGCCTTTGACTGTTCAGGCTACAACTTGCTTGGATGGAGTTATGAATTCAAATAATCCATTTTGTACCAATCAACAAGGAATTTGTTTTGGTTCAAGACAAAGATGTGTCGGAGGTGTTTATGAACCTTGTAATACTGCTACTTATACAGCTTATGATTCAAGATATGTAACTTCTGAAACTGGTTTAAGTTTATGTGCTGATGGAATTGATAATGATTGTGATGAGAATGTAGATGGAAGAGATTATATTGGAAGTGGAAATGGGGCTGTTAAAGGAGATAGTGGTTGTCCTATTCAAATTACAAGTATTAGTGCACCATCTAGCATTACATCAAGTACTGATTTTAGTTTAAGTTGCACTACTTCTCCTGGAAATGTTGGAGTTGCTGTTGCTGGAACTTTAGATGGAGTTGCTTGTACTTCGACTGGAGGAGGAGCTAATCTCGCTTCATTTAATTGTAGAAGTTCTTCTACTTCAGGAATAACTCAAGTTGCTAGATGCGACATTAAAACTTCTATAGGTCATTTAAGTCCTCCTGCCAGAACATCTAATATAATTATTACTCCTAATAGTTGTGCGGGATATTCTGAATCTGAATGTTCTTCTGCTTTTGGAGGTTCTGCTTGTATTTGGTGTCCAGGTTGTTCTCCTTCTAGTAGTCAGTCTAGAACAGGAGGTTCTGCTTGTGTTCCAATTGCTTCTGGATGTGTTTACTCTTGTAATTCTGGACAATGTGGTGCTACTGCAAGTTGTAGTGCAACAAGTGGATGTCAACCATGGCAGACTTGTGATACAAATGCTTGTGGTTGTATAGAACAAACTCCTTCTGTTTTGAGTATTACTCCTTCCATTTTTGAATGGTCTGCTGATAATGTAATTACAATAACTGGAAATAATTTTGCTTCTAATTCTGTATTACTAGTAAATGGAAACCCTACGGATGTTTCGAGATTGAATCGAAATGGAGTTAATAGTTTAGTTTATAATTATTTATCTGAAGAGTTTGATGTTGGCGCTAATCAATTAGTAGTTAGAAATCCTTCTGGGCTTACATCTCCGCCTGTTTCATTTACTTTGACTTCTAATCCAGTTATAGATGAATTAAATCCTAATGCTGTTCTTAATAGTGTTAATAATGTTGTAGATATTGTTGGAAGCGACTTTGACCCAGATGCAGATGTATTGGCTGACGGAGTTGATATTTCAAGTCTTACAAATTGGGTTAATTCAGGATTAATAAAGATTAATTTGATTCCTTCAAACTTATTAGGAGATTTTGCAATTTCAGTTAGAAGTGGAGATGGTTTAGTTACTTCTCCTTCTAGAAACTTGAGAATAAATGTTCCATTTGATTATCAAATGGAGGCTAACGGTTCTGTTATTTCTATGAATTCTTCTGAAAGGTTTGAGACTTACATTGCCATAAGGTCTAGTCCTTATATGTTTCAAGAAAGTGTTACTTTGACTCCGCAAGTTCCTACAGGTTTATCTGTTAATTTTAAGGCAGGAAATAGTTGTATTCCTGATGTTGCTTTAACTCCTGTAAATTGTAAGTTGTATTTTGATGTTGTGACTAACAATCTTGCTATAGGAGAACACAAACTAGTATTTGATGGAATTTCTTTGGATAATTCTATTGTTCATCAATTGGAAATTAATGTTAATGTTACTAGTATTTCTGGACCTAATTGTGGAAATAATATTTGTGAAGCAGGAGAGAGTTGTTCATCTTGTTCGCAGGATTGTGGAAGTTGTAGCTCAAGTAGTGGAGGTGGCTCTAGCGGTGGCGGTGGTGGCGGTGGAGGTGGAGGAAGCCCGCCTAAGAAAGTTTTACAACAATGCGAAGATGGTAAAGATAACGACGGAGATGGATTAATTGACTATCCTGCTGATAAGGGATGTTCTAATTTGCTAGACAACACTGAATTAGATTTACCTGAATTGGTAAAATCTAACTTCACCATTGGAGATGATGAGTCTAAAGATAATCAGGTTGACGAAAAAGAGTTTGAATTGAGATTAGTATTTTGGATAGTGTTCTTATCTTTAGTTGCTGGAATAGTTGTTGTTTCAGTTTTCATTTTGAAATCTTTAATGAGGAGAAGAAAATTTGAGGAGCTTGCTAAATCTATTAATTCTAGTTCTAATAATTCTGTTCCCTTAGATAACTCTACTTACTCTAACAATTCTTCTGGTTTGTAGATTTAGGCTTTACACGGACAAAGTTAAAACATTATCTATTAGGTTAAACCTTGGTGGAAAACTTATACTCTATTGTAGAGGCAAGACTCTAAATTTAGATAGATTTATTAATTAGATTTATTTTGTCTTTAGAGGTGTATGATGAGACTTCAAATTAATGTAGAGAAGAGGTATGTTTTTGCAATATTAGGGTTGATTGCCGTTGTTGGTTTCGTTATTGCTCAAACTCCTAATCCTGGACATCTTAGCGATAATATTTTTGTGCCTGCTAGTGTTTCGGGCACTGCACAAGGTTTAAATTCTTTTCTTAGTTGGTTATACAATAAAGATATTTCTCATGATGCTTCAATTTTAAGTTTACAGACTAGAATTAATAATCATGAAAATGCGATTATTAATTTACAAAATGGGTTTTGGACTCCTTCGACTATAGGCTCTCCATACTATAGTGCCTTTTTCTCAACAAGTAGTTCTACCCATGCTTTACCTTCATCTATTCCTACAAGTGCTAAAGAAGTTTTAGTTTATGTTCATTATGTTAATCAGGTCTCTCCCATGGTAGCTACAATTTATACTCAACCAACTTTGATAGCAGGAAACCATTATTACAATGTAGTTTCAGGTAGTTCTGATAATTTGTGGTTGCCTGTTGGACAGACTTCTGCTAGTAGAGTAATTAGTGTTTCTGCGCCTGGAATTAGTCAACCTGGTTCAGTTATTCAAGTTATAGGTTACAGATAAAATTATTCTATTTGAAATCTTAGAATTGCACCAATTCCTTTTGTAATATTAAAGAACTGCTCTCCTTCTGGAGTTTCTTCAGAGATAATGCTCACATCGGAGCCTATATTTATTGCCATTTTTTCAAACTCCGCAATTTTGCTCTTTTCTAGTTTGCTTGATAAAAGAAGTTTTTGTACGGCTCCTCTTTCAAAAGCCATTTTTGTTTTTTCTTCTCCGTAAGTTGTTTTTTCAGGATATTTTCCAAGAGTCATAAAAAATTCTTCAATTATTTTCTTTTCTTTAATTATTTCTTGTTCTGCTATATCTGTTTGAGAAGATTCTACTAATAATTTAAGTCCGTGCTCGTCGACATATCCTATGTCTTTTACTGCAATTACTTTTTCTTTTAATTTGGTTACTAAATTTCCATCTTGCAAAAATTCTTCTTTTGTAGGTATTGGTCCTCCAACTAAAATTCCTTTTAATCTTGGAAGGTCAAAGAATAATTCTTTTACTGCTTCAGAAGTTCTACGGAAAAATTCTTTAGCTAAACCTTCAGTAATTCTGTGGAATCTTTGTGCGGATTGTCCTCCAGCTCTTACTTTTGAAGGAACTCCTGAAGTTAGATGCCTTAAAACTTTAATTTGTTTTCCTTCTAGTAAACCTATTGTTGCTTCTTGTCTGTCAATTACTATAAGGCCATATACTTCGTCTGTTTGAAGCATGTCTTTCAAAGGTTCAACAACAAAAGTTTGGTCGCAACGATACATTCTAATTCGAAGAGGTTTTGGAGGTTCAATTGCCCAAAGTTTCATATCTTGAACTCCTTCTTTTTGAGAAACATTTCCTGCAAAAAGTGCTAGTCCATTTGGAGGAGTATATTTAGTGTTTTTTAATGTTCTAATTATCAAATCTATTGCGTCTGTTACAGCGCTTCTTGTTTGTTTAGATTTGATGTTATCTGCAGTTGAACGTTCTGCTTCTAGTTGTTTTGTTACGCTATGAATATTAAAATCAACAGGAATCATCACTGTAACTAGCTCTGTGTGTCTTCCTCTAACACTTTCTAATTCTTCTATTTGTTCTTGTAATTGAAGTTTTTGTTTGTGGTCCATATTTGTCTTTGTGAGAATTACGTTTTAAAGTTTCCTAAATCATTATTGCTTCTTTTACATCTTTAAAATGATTGTCTTTTGACACTATTTTTGCTTTTATTGCATTTGCAGAACAGATTATTAGAGAATCTGCAAGAGATATTGTTGATTTGTTTTTTCTTTTTTCGGCATGTAATATTCCGGCTTCTTTTGCAATTCTTGGAGTTATTTCAAATATTTTTGCTCTTTTTATTATAGACTCATAAGCTGTTTCTATATTTTTATTTTCTCTTTTTAGAAAACTGATTACTTCACCTATATTGATGGTTATAACAAATATTTCATTTTCTTCATCCATGATTATTTCATTAACTTTTTCTCCAGAGTGGCTTCCACCAAAATATTCTATCCATGCAGAAGAATCAATAAAATATTTCATTAGACTCTATCTTCCATTCTATCTTTTTTTGTAAATGGACCTATTCCTTTAAATATTCCAAAATAATTTTTTATTGTTTTTTTTATTGATATTTCAACTAGTTCATTTTCCTTTAATTGTTCTTCTTTTACCAATTCCTTAGGTATTGTTACAACTATTGAGCCTCCAATTTTTCTTGTTCTAGTGAGCGTTTTTAATTCTTCTTTCATGTTATATTTAAAGTATAATAATATATAACTTCATGTTATATTTAAATGTTTTTATTGCAAGTTATGACATGCTACAAGGTCTTTTTCAAAATCTTTTAATGAAGTGGGTATTTTTATTCCATTTATTTGCTCTTTTAATGAAATTGATTTTTCCTTTTTTTCTTTCCAAACTTCGCTGTTGAACTTCATTATTTCCTCAATAACTGTATTTACTTCTTTATTTTCCTTGCCACTTGGAAATTCTACATTGTGCAAATTAATTTTTAGTTCTTTTCCGATAACTGTAGTTACTTGAGGAATTATTGGGTAGAGTAACGTTATTATTCTTTCCAATAAATAATATAATGTATATTTAGAAGATTCACTTTCTTCTTTACTGAAATTTGAATTTTCATTGTAAGCTCTATTTTTTACCATTTCTACATAATGGGATGCAAAGATGTCCCATAGAAATCTTCTTAGATTTTCTGCAGGTGTGTGAAAGTCATATTTTTCATAATCTTCGTCTATTTTGTTTGTTAAGGAATCTATATAATCTATAAATAGTTTGTCTGTTTTTGTTAATTTTGTTTTTTTAGGTTTTTCAAACTGTGTTACAAATCTTGAAAGATTTAATAATTTGTTTATAGTTTTTGTTTCAGCACCTATTCTATCCATTGAACACTTTAGGTCTTGTTCTGCTAAGTTTCCTTCTAATGCTGCCCATAATCTGAAGCTTTCAGCTCCATGAGTTTTTATTATATCTTGAGGATCTATCCCATTTCCAAGAGATTTAGACATTTTTCTTCCTTGTGAATCTAGAATGTGTTGATGTATCCAAACTTCATTAAAGGGTAATTTGCCTGTTTCTAGATATCCTCTCAATAGAGTGTAGTAGAGCCATGTTCTCACTATTTCTTTTCCTTGAGGTCTAAGAGATACAGGATAAGCATTTTTTGCAAATTCTGAAGGATAGTTAATAATATTTAATTCAGAAATTGATGAATCAAACCATGTGTCAAAAACTTTTTCTTCGCCTATCCAGTTTTTCTCTTTAAATTGAGGATCTGAAACTTTTCCTACTTTTTTTCCATTTTTAAAAACTAAAGAGTCTTTTGGAACTGTTTCCTTTGTAGGTTCATGATATTTACCCTTTGGAGGAACTGCAATTAAATCTTCAGATTTCCATAATGGTATAGGGGTTGCATAAAATCTTCTTCTTGAAATTGGCCAGTCAATTGAAACAGAGTCTATCCATTTTGTTAATATTTCTTTTGAATGC
>CAYNAC010000013.1:0-10031 GCA_964395155.1 Candidatus Woesearchaeota archaeon | reverse complement strand
TCCAAAATACTAACTCCAACATAAATGTTGGAGATTTCAACTAGTATTAAAAAATATATTGAGATCACTAAAAATCTGCCTTAGTTTTCTAGGATTTTGCTAGATTGATTGTTTAAATCAATTAAAATGTATTATAGAGTATCAATTCCATAAGTTAGAGATTTCAACTAGTATTAATTAACTGAATGAATAAACTCCTCTATTTTCTTAGCAATTGAAAACATCCTACTTTCTTTTCCTTTAGCACACACAATTTGTAAACCAACAGGTTTATTGTCGATTTTTCCAATAGGAATAGAAATAGCACACACCTCTGCTAAATTTGCAGGAATCGTTAACGCATCCACTGCATAAAGCTGTTCCATAGAAACCTTAGAATTAAATTTCCAAGGAAGCATTGGAGTAGTAGGCATTACAAGAAAATCTACCTCATCTAAAACTCTTTCAAATTCGCTTTTAATTAATTCCTTTGTATTCAAAGCCTTTTGATAATATTGTCCTCTAAATTCTGCGCGAGAAATCTCGCTTCCTCCGGCAAGCCTTCGTAAAACTTCCTTCCCACAAGACTCTTCAATTTTTTTACCGAATCTTCTCCCATCCATTCTACGAGTTGCAGAAAAAAATTCAGTCCAAACAAGAGGATGATAAGTCTGAATAGCTAAATCAATATATTTCAACTCAACTTTTTTTTCTTGCCATTTAGATATTTCAGAAACTTTTGATAAAACAGACTTCGCCAAATTTGAAATCTTCAAATCAACTTCTTTAACATTTACAAAACCAAATTTTAATTTTTCAACTTTTTCATTTCTTAATTCTTTTGATTCAAAACTAGTAGGGTCTCTTTCATCTTTTCCTTTTATAACTTCAAAAACCAATGAAGCATCATTCACATTTCTTGCAATTGGTCCAATTTGGTCAAGAGACATCGATAAATCAATTAAACCATATCTAGAAACACTTCCGTAGCTAGGTTTTACTCCGACAACTCCGCAAAAAGAAGCAGGAACTCTTATACTCCCTCCAGTATCACTTCCTAAAGCCACATCGCAAAATTTAGCACTAACAGCGGCGGCACTACCACTAGATGAACCACCAGGAATATGACCTGGTACTGCAGGGTTGTGAGTTTTACCAAAAGCTGAAGTCTCTCCAGTCCAACCACAAGCAAACTCATCACAATTTAACATTCCTATTATCAATCCATCTTCACTCTTTATTTTAGAAACGGCAGTCGAATCATAAGGAGATTCATAATCTTCCAAAGTTTTTGACGCACAACAAGCTCGTAGTCCTTTAACGCAAATATTACTCTTCACTCCAATAACATATCCGTAAAGCTTTCCTTTTTTTGTTTTAGAGTCCAAAGCCCTTGCCTCAATAATCAAATCATTCTCATTTTTCAACTCTAAAAAAGAATTTACTAATTTGTCATATTTCTTTATATTTGAAAGGTACATCCTAACCTTATCTTCAATAAGTCCCATACAAAAGAATAAAAAACATTAATTAAATACCTTACTAAATGGAAAAAAAGAGATGCCCTTGGGTAAATGACAATCCTTTGATGATAGAATATCACGATGAAGAATGGGGCAAGCCATTGAAAGACGACCGAAAGTTGTTTGAGTATCTAGTATTAGACGCTTTTCAAGCAGGTTTAAGTTGGAACACCATAATAAATAAAAGAGAAAATTTCAAAATTGCGTTTGACAATTTCAACCCAGAAAAAATAGCATCATACACTCAAAAAGATATAGATAGATTAATGCAAAACAAAGGAATCATAAGAAACAAACTAAAAATAGTCAGCACAATAATAAACGCACAAAAATTTCTCGAGCTAAAAAAACAAACAAGTTTCAACAATTATATTTGGTCTTTTGTAAATCATAAAACTATTAAGAATTCGCCAGCAAATATTAAAGATTACCAATCAAAATCAAAAGAGTCCGATGAGATGAGTAAAGATTTAAAGAAAAGAGGATTCAAATTCGTCGGTTCAACAATATGCTATGCGTTTATGCAAGCGGCAGGTTTAGTAAATGACCATTCAAAAGATTGCTTTAGAAATAATTAACTGCTCAATATTTTTCAAATATTCCATCATCCATATCCATAACATTTAAACCTAAAACAGACCTTATTTGTTCGTCTGGCACAGGGTCAAAATAACCTTTGCTGTCTATAGTAGTAGACGAACTAATTATAGTTCCTGGCCTAAGATAAGTCAACATCTCTGGACAAATATGCATATTTCTAGTATAAACCAATGTAGCTTCTTTAACAATTTTAGGAAGATATGTCCTCATATCTCCATATTTTTTACCAAAAAATAATTTAATAATTTTTTTATGGAATTTATCAGAAGAATCTTCAAGTTCCCTTAATTCAACATTTATTATCATTTTATCACTAAATCTTTTTCTTTTAATTTCAAGATTTCTCGCTAGTCCTTTATCTCTTAATCTTTTAAAAAGAAATTCAAATTCTTTATCCATTGGCATGTTCTCTTCAAATGCAAATACTCCCTTATCTTGATAAACTGCCACTTGATGTCTTGAAGCAAATAAAGGAGTAAAGTCTCTTCCGCACGCAGGATAATAAAATACCCCATTATAATTATCAAATTTCTCTCTGAATCTGTTAAACTCATCCCCTCTTAAAAAAAGTCTGCCTTCCCAAGGACAATCCTTTATCAATAATTCTTCAAATAATTCTTCAAGTTTCTCTTCAGTTACCATTTTTTAATAAATAATTAACTACCACTCAATCTTAACTATCTCAACTTCTTCATAAACTATTTCTTTTAGTTCATAAAATTTAAGAGTTTCTTCTATCTGATCATCAAAATAACGAAGCTGATAATCTTTATCAGTCTTTGAATCAAAAAGTTCTATCAACATTTCCTTAGTAGTCTTATAATCTTCAAAAACGTAATGAGCATCAACTTCGAGTTTCTTTCCATTGACAACTACAGCATCTCCTTTTTTCAATTCAGATATTTTTTTTGATTGTTTTGAAATATTCATATTGGCGATTAGAGAATTTAATTTTTAAATCTTACCAACTAAATTAATTCCTGGCTTCAAAGTCTTTGATCCAGCTTCCCACTCAACAGGACAAACTTCTCCACCATGTTCACGAACATATTTAGCAGCTTGTAACTTTCTTAAAACTTCCTTCACACTTCTACCAATTGAATTATCATGAATATCTGCACTTCTAATAATTCCATCAGGGTCAATAATAAAAGTAGCTCTTAATGCCCTTCCTTCATCAACTCCTTCATTAATATAAACTCCATAAAGTCTTGAAATCTTCCCAGAATTATCTGCAAGCATAGGATAACTTATTTTTTTTATAGAAGGACTTTGGTCCCACCAAGCCTTATGAACATGTTCGCTGTCTGTACTCACACTCAAAACTTCAGCATTCATCTTCTTAAAATCAGGATACAAATCAGCAAATCTGCTTAATTCAGTTGGACAAACAAAAGTAAAATCTCCTGGATAAAATGCAAGAATAACCCATTTACCTTTCAAAGAACTCAGCCTAAGTTGTTTAAATTTTCCTTGATGGAAAGTTTGAGTAGTAAAGTCCAAAGCCCTCTTACCAACGAGAGTCGTAAAATTCATATTGTTTTGATTTTGCATTTTAATTCCAAGCTCCTTTTTCAGCCAAAAGGTACAAATCATTTTTACGTTTTGCATTTTTAAACATTATTGTCTTAAACGAAATATCACAATTCTGACCATTTTTTTCTTCTCTAAAAAAATCTCCTTTTTTTTCAACGGGTTTTAATTTAACATTCAATTTATCTAAATCTTTACCAAATTTATCAAGTATTTCATTAGCTTCTTTATTTATATCTCCGCTCATAAAAAACATATAAAAAACAAGTTAATAAAAATATCGCATATTCAATCCTTTGATTAAAATGCCAATATTTGCTCTTCAGTCAATCAAAAAAGACAACGAGGCAGAGAATCTAAATATCTTTCAAAAGCACTATATTTAATATAATGATCATGTAAATCTCTTACGTGAACATGATCTTCCTTAAATTTAACTAATACTAAAGCAAATTCAACTAAACCATTTTTTAAAATAGGATAATTTTTCTCTCTCTTAATATTAAACAAAGAATCTTTCATTTCTTCAATAGTTTTTCTTGAACTTCCAGGCAAAACAATATGATCTATTTCAAAAATCAAAGAACTTACCGGACCTCTCGGCACAATCGAATCTATGTTTTCACTATCACTAGAAACATACAAACCCCAATTTCTACTATGAATTTTATTTCTAATGCCTTCAAGAGTTTCTAATCCAACCATTAAAAATTATCCAAACATCTATTTATAAAACTAAGGATTCAACCTATCTCTGTCTCTTGGAAACATAGTAGCTTCACGAATATTATCCAAATTACAAAGAAGCATAGTTAATCTTTCTAGACCTATTGACCATCCAGAGTGCGGAGGAGCCCCATATCTAAAAGAATTTACATAATCCATTAATCCATCTGTCTTCATACCTTTGTGTTTTATTCTAGCTAATAACAAATCAGGCAAATGTATTCGTTGTCCTCCAGAAGTTATTTCCATCCCATTATAAATACAATCAAAACCTTCCGAGTATTCCGCTTTCGCATCTCCGTCTTTAGGCATTATGTAAAAAGGCTTAAGAGATGCAGGCCAAGAATGCACAAAAACTAAAGTATCTGGATAGAGTTCTCCAAGTTTTTTTTCCGCTTCAGGATTAAAATCATCGCCGATAGAAATTTTAATTCCATTCTTCTTTAATATTGAAATAGTCTCATCATAATGTAAATATTTTGCAACGGGAACTTTTATTTTCAAACCAAGTAATTCGATTTCTTTTTTATTTTTCTTTATAACTTCAGAGATAATATGTTGAACGCATTTCTCTTCAATTTTCATAACGTCCATTTGAGACATAAAAGAACATTCTATATCCATTTGTCTTATTTCATTAATGTGTCTTATAGTGTTATGTTTCTCTGCTCTCCAAACTGGAGTTATCATAAAAGTTTTTTCCATACTGCAAGCAACCATTTCTTTATAGAGTTGTGGACTTTGTGCTAAACAAGCTTCTTTTTCAAAATATTTAACTTTGAAAACATCAGCGCCCCCTTCAGAAGCAACACCTATTAAACAAGGAGGTTGCATCTCGATAAAACCTTCTCTAACGAAAAACTCCTTAAACGATGTACTTATAGTACTTTGAATTTTAAAAACTGCTTGAGTCCTACGTCTGTGAAAATCAACATACCTATAATCTAATCTTTTAGGTAATTCTGTTTTAGAAAAATCACTAACATCAACAGGCAATGGTTGTTCAGCACTACTAAGAACCTCAAAAGTTTCAGGAACAATTTCTCTTCCGCCTGATGCTTTCTCACTTTTCTGAATATTCCCTGATATCAAAACAACACTCTCACGACTCACTTTTTGCATCAAATCAAAAACATCTTTAGAACTTTTATCTTTATGAGCAGTTACTTGAATTTCTCCAGAAGCATCTCTCAAAACTAAAAACCTTACTTTTCCTAAATCACGTTGGTCATAAACCCATCCAGCAACAACCACTTTTTTTCCAGAATCTTTAGACTCAACAGAATCAATCATTTTCCTACTTTCAAGAAGCTTCCAATATTTCATATTATCTCAAATCAAACTCCTTTTTTAAGCATTTTGACTCAAAACTGAATAGCTACTGCACTAGTAACAAGACCTGCTCCAAAAGAAGTTAATATCACTCTACTTCCATCTTTAATAGTCTCGTCACGAATAGCTTCATCAAGAGCAACGGCACAAGTAGCTGCAGACATATTCCCATATTCTGAAATATTTCGATAAACTTTTGCATTATCTTCTTTTAGTCTTTTTTCGACACCTGTAATAATTCTATCGTTAGCTTGATGAGGAACATAAACGTCTGCTCTTTCCCATGAAAGTTTATTTTTTAAAAAAACAACTGAATTGTACATCGCATCAACAGCTCTTCTTAAAACTCCGGCACCGTCAGGCATCCTAATACAGTTTGCTCTAGAATCTCTAAATATCATTCCACTCCCGTCTTCAAATGGTTCACTTTTAGAGTAACTCATTCTTATTCCTCTTCCATTTTGAGCGCCACCAAGAACAACGGCTCCAGCACCATCTCCAAATAAATGACAATTAATATCTGTATAATCATTTAATTTAGTCAATGTTTCAGAAGCAACAACAAGCCAATTACCTCTAGTTTCTCTTGATAAAGCATTAGCTGTGTTTAAAGCAATAGGAAAACCGGCACAAGCATTTTGTAAATCGTATGCAACCTCAACATTTTTTGCTCCTAACCTTTCCTGAATCTTAACAGCTGCAGAAGGAAAATTATCCCTTTCGCTAACTGTTGCGACTATAATTCCAACAAGACTATCAACTTCAACTTCTGCACGCTCCAGTGCAATCTTAGAAGCATTATATCCCATATCTGAAGGCCATTCATTCGGCGCAGATTTTCTTCTTCTTAAAATTCCAGTTAAATCAATTAATTTTTGTTTGGTAAATCTTCTAGGCTCTCCGATCCTATTCCCATTTTTATCATAAGCCCATAATTCCCTATCTTCAAAATAATCAGTCTCAATAATTTCAGCAGGTAAATAACTACCCGTACCTATTACTTCCAAATTCCTTAAATCAAAATCCACATATAAACCTAAAAAAATCAATTTAAAAATCTAACTCAAAACCTTATTAATCAATTCCATTACTTTCTTTGCATCAAGTTTTCCCTTAAATTTAGCCATTAACAACCCCATATAAGCGTTAGCTCTCAATCCAGGTTTTTCTTTAATTATTTCTCTGATTTCTTTTTCAATTTCATTATCATCAATTTTGTCAACCTTGATGGCTTCTTCCACATTTACTCCATCCAATATCTTAGCTAAAATCGGTTTTATATCTCCTGCAACAATTTTTCCTTCACTCAAAGATTTCAAAACTTCTTCATAAACTCTTTCAGTTAAAATATTTTTAATCTGTTGAATTGATTTTTTAGATTTTGTAGCAAATTCATTTCTCCACAAAGTAACCATTTTTGCAACTAAATTTGCATCCATTGGATAAACATCTAGCAAAATTTCAAACTCTTCCAAAACTTCTGAATTGTCTAAAACTAATTCAATCAAATCTTCACTAACTCCTTTTTTTTCTAATTCTCCTTTTATATCAGTTTTTAATTTTGGCAAACTTTTCTTTAAATTATCTATTCTAGCTCTACCTATTCTAAGCAAAGACAAATCTGTTTCAGGATACATTCTATCCGCACCAGGCATAGGACGCAAGAATTCACTTCTACCGTCAGGCAATGCATTTCTAACATCGCCCGTGATTTTTTTATTCTTAACGTTCTCAATCTGTCTCTCTATTTCAAAATCAATCGTCTTTACCATCATTTTAGGGTCTTGAAATCCCTTAATCTCTACTCTTTCATGTCCTTCCACTGAAATATTAACGTCTTGTCTTATTGTACCAATTCCTCTTTTAACTTTACAAGCTCTCAAAATTTCTCCAATCTTTAAAGCACACTCTTTAACTTGTTCAGCGTTTATCAGATCAGGATAAGTAGCTATCTCGACTAGAGGTATTCCGAGTCTATCAATTCTGTAAACAACTTTATTTTTATCTCGAGAAATAACACGAGCAGAATCTTCTTCTAAGCAAACCGAAGCAATCCTAACATTCCCATAAGAAGTTTCAATAAATCCATCATGAGCAATCAAGACTGTTCTTTGAAACCCAGATGTATTACTTCCGTCAATCACAGTTTTACGCATAACTTGAGTAATTGGATAAATTTGACAATTAAGAAGTAAAGAAACAACTAATGCTGTATTGAGTGCTTCCTCATTAATTTGGTGAGCAGGTTCCTCATCTAACTCAACAAGAGAACTCGTATCGTTATAACCTTCATAAAAAAAAGTTTTTCCAATAGTTGCCTCGTGCTTAACTGCTTTATCCACTAGTCCAGTTTCCCCGGCAACAGCATGTAACTTCCTCATAATTTTATAATGTGGCTCATCACTTCTAAGAAAAGAAGGCGCTCCAGAAAAAAGTTTAGGAGTATCAAGTTGTTGATGTATTTCAAGCCCTGCTTTAAAACCTAGTTTTGAATAATTATGCATAAGCTCACAACAAAAATGATATTATTAAAACTATTCTTTAAGATTTTAGTAATCTTAAGTGATGTAGAAATTCTGCCTTGTTTAATTTTATTCCCTTATCACGACACACAGAAATTATAAGAGCAATATCATAAAAGTCTTTATCAATTTTATAATCTGCAATTAAAGACTTAACATTATCAAAACCTTCTCTGGCGAGGGTTTCTATATTAACTGCCCTCTTTCTTAAAACCCTTGCTAGTTCAAGATCAAAATCTGGAACAACTATGCTATCAAAATCGCCAGCAATTATTGCACTATAAAACTTTCTTTGATTATCGTTAAAAGTTGCAGATTTATAACTCAAAACAGTTTCAACTCTACTTATTTTATTCGCAATAATATCCTGAGGGGCTTGAGATCTAACCTTTAGATCTTCTATTACCTCCTCGGAAGCTCTTTCAAACTCTGCTCCAAAGCGCATTTCATGCCTATCAAAATATGGTCTAGAGGTACAATCTAAATGCAAAATTAAATCTGGATTTAATCCAGTAAACCTAGCTTCAGATCCATGATTTGTTAATGATCCTACTGCAGAATACCCTCTATTTTTTAGATCAGATGCAACTGCTTCTGCCCATCTCCTTCTCTCTGAATTTGTAGAATATCTACTTAAAATAACATCTATATCAGTAGTAGGTCTATAATGCGTCGGCCTATCGCGAGCAATTAATTGCGTCGCCGCACCTCCAACAATCATGGAACTCCTAGAATCAGTTTCTTTAAAAGGTAATTCTCCAGCTTGCACAGCTAATATCGCGTGGTAATAAGCTTCATGATTTAGAGTATAAAATTTACATAAATCTTTCATAAAATTAACCTAAAATCTTAGTATTTAAACCTTTGTTTATGTAACCCCTTATAAGTTACAATTATAGATAAAGTTATAAACTAATCTTTATCTGAAATAAAATGTACAGCAAGTCACCTAACAGTAAAGGAAGAAAATTAAGAAAAATAGATTTACCAAATGAGTTAAAAACATTTTTTGGCCAAAGAAGAAAGTTCATTAGAGGATTGCCTAGTTATGAGCAAATAGAAGGCGTTTTACCTAAAGACCACTCTAATTGTTTTGACCATAGATATGGCTTCCCAATACCTTTACAAGAAACAGTATCTGTGGATAATATTGAGGATGATGCTTATAAAATAGCTCAAAAAAGAACAAGAGATTTATTACATTTATTTTTCCATGTTCCAGAAGGAAAAATTAGTGAACCATTAAGAGACTACATGTTAACTGGTGGAACAAAACCCATAAGAGTTTCGGCACAAATAGGTCATGAAGAAAAGAAAGTTTATGTAAAACTTCCAAGTATAGAAAGAATAGTAGGGTTAAGTTTGTATAATTTAATCAGTAATGAAAATCCTGTAGATTTCATATTTAGCGAATATGTATTTATTGAAGACTCTGTGCCTGGAACACATATAGATAATAGCCATATAAAGTTTTTTCAGAGTTTACAAAATCTTCCAGAATCATTAATAAGATTATCTATGCAAGATAGATTTATAGGAATAAATGATTTGAATAGGTCAGTAGATTTACCTAATAAAAAAGGTTCTTTAGTTAACTTATTAGTCCAACCAAAAGGAAATGTGGTGGCTTTTGATGTGGATTGTGCATTTACTAAAAAATATCCAGAGTATGATTTAGTAGAACTAGCAAGAGAAAGAGGAATACAAATCCCTAAAGAATTAGAAGAAAGAGTAAAAAAAGACGAAGCTAAAAGAATAACACATACTGTCTTAGGAACAAGCAAAAGAACTTATGATAAGCTCCTAAGACTTATGG
>CAYNAC010000012.1:0-11121 GCA_964395155.1 Candidatus Woesearchaeota archaeon | reverse complement strand
TTCTATTTTTATTTTTATTTTGTTTTTTTGGTAGTGTAGTTTCTGCTTTTTTGATATCTGATCAAGGAACTAGTGTAAAAAATCTTAGTGGTTCTTTTCTTGAAAATGGTAATTTAACAATAAAAATATACAATCAAGAAAATGGTGGAGACTTAGTATTTAGTTTAACCACTCAAGGTGCTATCGTAAATGGTTCTTGGAATTTAATGATAAATCCTGATCTTGAATATGGTTCTAATTATTGGAAAGATTATGAAATAAACGGAGAAGATGTTGATTTTGATGGAAATGAACGAATAGTTTTTCAGTCTAGTTTGGGTGTAATAAACAATGTATCATTTATCAATTTTTCATTAATAAACTCTTGTTCAAGTGGTAGTGCAATAAGGTTAATACATTCGAATGGAAGTGTTGAATGTGAAGTTTTAATTCAAGGTGGAAATGTTAATCTCACAAATTATGCTTTAAAAAATCAGTCTGAAAATTTTGAGGGAAATATTACTACATCTCACACCGGATTTTTTGGATTTTTAGGAAGTTTGGCTAATAGAATTACTAAATTGTTTGTTGAGAATATTGATGTTTCTGGTAACATTGATGTTGAGGGTAATGTTACTTCTAATTATTTTGTTGGAGATGGAAGTTTACTAACTAATATATCTTCTAGTAATATTGAAAGTGATCCTATTTTTATTGCTGAAAACTCTACTCTGTGGAATAATATAAACTCTAAACTTGCTCAAACAGATCAAAGATATAATGAAACTTCTTTAATTTTATTTATTAATACTACTTCAAATATTATGTCTTTAGGATTTTATAATTCTACTCAAATAAATTCTTTATTATCTTCGAATGGAAATTTGAGTTTTAATCAAACTTTAACAGATTCTATTTATTCTCCAATTACTTGGAATTATAATCAAAGTTCTGCTGTGTTTTCATATATAAATTTAAATGAAGGGGGTTGGATTTCAACTTTCAATCTTACTTATGCTACATTCGCATATAATCAAACGAGTGGTGCTATAAATTATATAAATGATAGATATTGGAATAAAACTCAAGTCTACAATTTGACTGAAATTAATTCTTTAATCTCTTTGAATGGAAATTTGAGTTTTAATCAAACTTTAACAGATAGTTTGTATTATTCTGTAAATAATTATTTGAATTTTATTAATTTAACACAAGCAATAATCTACAACGATACTCTTGCTATTTTGGGAGTTAACTCTTCTATATTTAACTATATCAATTCAAATTATGGTTTGTGGATTTCTACATATAATCTTACCTATAATAATTTGTTAAATCAACAATGTCCTTCTGGAATGGTCGTGAATGGTACATTATTAAATGGCACTTTGAGTTGCATGACTCAACAAGTTAGTGGAAATATTTTTGATCAAAATTTAAACACTACAAGTAGCGTTAGTTTCATAAATGTAAGTTCTCGATTTTTCAATGGGTTGTTTAATTGGAGTGTTTTAAACAACTGGCTTGTTTTCAATGGGGCGACTCTATATTTGAACGAAACCAAATTAAATAATACTATTCTTACAGAAGGAAATAGGCTAGGATTTAACTCAACTTATAATTTAACTTATAATAATTTGTTAAATCAACAATGTCCTTCTGGAATGGTCGTGAATGGTACAAGGTCTAACGGGACTATTCTATGTGTTTCTTTACCTACAAGTTCTGAATTAGACCCTCAATGGAGTGGTAACTTAACTAACGGAGTATCTAATGATTTTAATCCGTTAACTTCTTTAGTGCAAAGCTTGGGTAATTCTTCAAAGAGATGGTTAAAAGGATGGTTTGTTGATTTAGATGTCTCTAGGAATATATCTATAATAGGTAATGCTTCTGCCAGATTTTATTTTGGTAGTCTTAACACATCTACTTTTCCAACTTCAAGTTGTTCTGGGACCAATAAAGTTGTTGGAATAAATGCTAATGGAAGTGTTAGTTGTGATGTTGATCAAACTTCGACTGGTGGTTCTACTTTGCCAGTTAAATTTATGAACGTTTTAGCTGGAGCTGTTACGGATACCAACGCTCCTTCTTCTGAAAGAATAGTGGGAAATAGTTATTATCTAGTTTGTACAAATACTACTGGATACAGCAGATTTAGATATGGTTATGCTCGTGCATCTACCAATGGTGCATCTAATGCTATAGTCTATATTAAATATATTAGTTCTCCTGCGAATACGATAACTGCCAGTTCATATACTAATTTATCTAATTCTACTTCTCAAATATTAAGTTATACTACTGCAAACATTGCTAATTTATCGCCTTATTATTCTATGGATAATAATCTTGAAGACGTATGTCTTGGAGCATTTCAAGTTGGAGGAGATGGTACTTTAGATCCACAATGGAGAAATATTTGGATAGAGTTGAGTTGAGGAAACAATGAAAAAGATTTTGCTTTTTTGTATTGTTTTGATATCTTGCTTAAGTTTGGTAAGTTCAATTAATGCAAGTTCTAATAGCTATTCTTTTAATTTATTTGGAAACGATTTATCTAGTGGTAGTTTTTATTATAATAGTTACTCTGCTTCTTTTATTTCTCAGATTAGAGGAACTACTAGGAATGCTGAAAGTAATAACTTTAGGGGAAATATAGGATTTTTTGAAGAAAGTGTTTATTCTAAAATAGTTAATATTATTTCATATTCTATTTCTCCAAAATCTGCAGTCGTTGGGTCTACTATAAGTTTATCTATTTCTGCATTGAATGCACAAAGTGTTTGGGCAAAAATAATTTCTCCTAATTCTCATGAAGAAATATTAAACTTAATCAATGGTGGAGTGGTGAGTTATTTGCCGAGTCCTTCAGTTGTAGGAAATTATCAAGTTATATTTTATGCTAATAGTTCTAATGGTGCAATTTCAAGTGTCATTGATTCATTTGAACTGACTTCTCAACAATCAAATGGTGGCGGAAGTTCGGGAGGCGGGGGTGGCGGAGGAATAATAGAAAAATGCACATATAATTGGGATTGTACTCCTTGGAGTGTTTGTTCAGATAATAAACAAAATAGGTCTTGTTCAAATATAGGAAGTTGTAAAGGTGTTGAAGGAAAACCACTAGAGGTTATTTCTTGTTCTGAATTTTTATTTGATGTTTTACTTAGAATAGAAGAAATTTACATTGATGAAAATAATAATCTTAAGTTTAATGTTGCTTTAAATGAAACTATTGGTTTAGATAGAGTGGATGTTCATGTAAAATATTCTATAATAGATTCGAAAAATTATGAAATATTTAGTCAGTTAGAGACTAGGGCTGTTCAGAAATATGTTTCTTATGATAAAGTTATTGAAGATTTTAATTTGGAAGATGGAAAATATGTTTTGAGAGTAGATGTTTTATATGGTAATTTACAAAGGGCTTTTGCCGAACATGGTTTTGAAATTTTAGATAAAAAAATAATTTTAAAAAAAGATAATTCTAAAATTACAGGTCTAGCAAGTGATACAAATATATTATATCAAAAACTTTCTATTCCTGTTGTTTTGTCTTTTGTCGTTGTCATATCTCTTATTGCATTTTACTATGTGAAAAGAAGGAAGTTCAAAGTTTTGAAGAATAAAGATGTACTGGGTGGGATTATAGGGTTATCTGTTTATACAGATAATGGGTTAAAAATAGGAAGTGTATACGAAGTTGTAATTTCAAATAATAAAGTTTATGGGCTTGCAGTAAATGTAGATAAGAATGTGCCTATAAATTATGGAAAAATTATTATAAGATATGAGTATATTAGAAATATAAAAGATGTAGTTGTTGTAAGCTCTCAAACTCTTGGGCTTAATAATTAACGTTTACATAGATTTAAAAGTAAATTTTTATTCAAAAATATAAGCTCCCGTAGCTCAGCCTGGATAGAGCATCGGACTTCTAATCCGGGGGTCGTAGGTTCAAATCCTATCGGGAGCGTTTTATTTAAACAATGATTTGAACATCCTGAAGTGACTTAACAAATCTTTTGATTTGTGAGCATGTTATGCTTTGCGCAACTTTGTGCTCACTTTAGTCCATCCAACTTTTACAAGTTGAAAGAATCCTATCTAGTTTATTTTAAATAAAGAGAGATTTGAACATCCTGAAGTGAAATTTATTTTATTTTATTGAAAAATATTTTTTAAAATACGTCGCTAAATGTCCTACAGAATTGATTTTTTGCAGAGGCAAATTCTTTTTTTCCAATATCAGTTAGAGAATAAGTTATTGTTTTGCCTTCTCTTTTTTCTTTGATTAATTTATTTTCTTTTAATTGTTTAAGTGCAGGATATATCGTTCCAGGACTAGGCTTACATCCCTTGCGTTTTTCTAATTCGAGTGCAATTTCTTGTCCGTGCATATCTTTTTTAGATAATATAAATAAAATCAAAAAAGAAAGAAATCCTCTCATATCACAATAAGTTTTATCCATGCTAATATCGTACGACCGATATGTTTATATAGTTATTGTATCGTATATGCGATATAATGGAGGTATTAATCAATGAGTTGGCAATGTTATGGCGGATCTTGTGAAACTTCTAGCAGAGGTTTTCTTACTAAGAAAGAAAAAATAGAAATGCTTGAAGAATACAAAAAAAATCTTGAGCATGAAGCACAAGGTGTTGCTGAAAGAATAAAAGAACTTTCTTCTAAAGAGTAAATTTAAATTTTTCTTTTTTCTTTTTTTATTATAGAATTTTAGTTATAAATTGGTTTAGTTGCATGAGTAAATTTGTTCAAATTTGACTTTTACGAGTTAAAGTTATTCGAACTACAAACTTTTTTTAAAAAAGTTTCTAGGAGTTCAAAAACTAGATTAGATTATTCTTTAAAGCGCGGAACAGTACTCGCAGTGCAAAGCACCGCGGTAACTTTAACTCTTAGAAAATTGATATTTTCTAATCTCTTTAAATTTTACAAGTTAAATTCTTACGAGTTAAAGTGATTCGAACGAATCCTGTTTAAATTAAAGCGCGGAACAGTACTCGCAGTGCAAAGCACCGCGGTAACTTTAACTCTTAGAAAATTGATATTTTCTAATCTCTTTAAATTTTACAAGTTAAATTCTTACGAGTTAAAGTGATTCGAACGAATCCTGTTTAAATTAAAGCGCGGAACAGGATTCGAACCTGCGGATACTCGGGCTGCAGCCGAGCGCGTTAACCACTTCGCCATCCGCGCACTATGTTTTTATTAGATATTGTTATTTAAAGATTTGTTAGTTAAAATAAATTGTCTTAGAAAGATTTAAAGCTATATTTTCAATGTAGTTTTATGAAAAATTTGGAAAAGAAAAAACCTTCTAATTTTGATGAAAAGGCTTTTTTTAGTTTTTTACAAGAAAATGGTTTAATTTGGGGACCTGAACCTGAAATATATGGAGGGCTTTCAGGTTTTTACACTTATGGTCCGCTTGGAAAGCTTCTAAAAAATAAAGTTGAAAATTCAGTTAGACATGTTTTTAACACGAATGGTTTTAGAGAGCTTGAAGGTCCAACAGTTATGCCGGACAGAGTATGGAAGGCCAGTGGACATTTAGAAACTTTTTCGGACAGGATAGTTTCATGTACAAAATGTAAGGCAGTTTTCAGAGCAGATAAATTAGTTGAGGAAAAATTTGACGTTAGTGCAGATTCTTTTTCAGATAAAAAACTTCTTGATTTTATTAAGGAAAAAAAGATTAAGTGTATTTCTTGCAATAATAATTTTGAAGATAAAATCGAGAGACAGAGTTTAATGATGAAAACCAAAGTCGCTGGTACGGACGCTTCTTTAAGACCTGAAACTGCTACCGTTACTTATCTGCCTTTTTTAAGAATGTATCAGTATTTTAGAAAAAAATTGCCTTTTGGAGTTTTTCAAATTGGTAAAGCTTATAGAAATGAAATTTCTCCAAGGCAGAGTGTTTTGAGGGGAAGAGAGTTTACACAAGCAGAAGGTCAATTATTTATAGATCCTAAAGAAAAAAATAATTGGGAAAAATTTGAAAATATTAAATCTGAAAAACTTCCAATATGGGATTACACTTTGCAAGAATCTAATAAAGAACCTATTTTGCTTTCTTTGGAATCCGCTTTAAAGAAAAAATTAGTTTCTACTAAATCTTATGCTTGGTGTTTGTGGTTAGCTTATACTCAATTTAGAAGATTTGGTATAACTGAAGATAGACTTAGAATTAGACAGCATCATCCCGACGAGAGAGCTTTTTATGCCATAGATGCATGGGATATAGAGATTAGAACAAATAATTATGGATGGGTGGAAGTTTGCGGAATTCATGACAGAGCTGATTATGATTTAACTCAACATTCAAAAGAATCTGGGGTTTCATTTGAGGCTACTAGGGAAGATGGTAGTAAATTTATTCCTCACATTTTGGAAATAGCTTTTGGTACTGATAGACCCACATATGCTTTGATAGATTTGTTTTATGAGAAAAAAGACGAAGAAGATGGGAAAACGGTTTTTTCAATCCCTTATAATATGGCTCCGATAGATGTTTCTATTTTGCCTTTGATGAAAAAAGAAGAATTAACCAAAATTGCATTAGATATTTATAAAGAATTAAGTGGAAAATTTATAGTAGATTATGACTCTTCCGGAAGCATTGGCAAGAGATATCTTCGAAGTCAAACTAGTGGAACTCCTTTTGCTATAACTGTAGATTACGAGACTATTAAAGATAATAGTGTTACAATTAGAGATAGAAATACGAGCAAGCAAGAAAGAATTAAGATAAATAAACTTGCAGAGTATTTAGTTGAAAAACTTATTTGAAATGGAGAGAAATTCTGTCATCAAACTTGGAGATGTTTTAACTAGATGTAGAGAAGAAGATTTGAATACGGTGAGAAAAAATGTTTACCGCGTATTTTTTTCTAGTGATGGCGATGAAAGAAGGCGATTAATAGATAGTTTAAGTTGGACATTTGGATATAGATTAAGAGGAGGATATTATGAAAATGGGCGTTTATTTTTGAATGTTTCTACTGATGGAGTAACTAGAATTGTTGATCTGGGTGATGTTCCAAAAGAATATAATGATATTGGGCAAAGAGATTTTAGAGTTTGAGGATATTAAAAAATTAAATAAGTGGTAAAATGTTTTAAGATTAAACTTTTTTTAGGCACAATGCATCAAAATTAAGTTTTGCAAGGACAAAGTTAAAGCATCGTCGATTATGTTAACCATTGGCTGAAAAATTATACTCTGATGTTTGAGCAAGGCCTCAAAATTAATTAGATTTATAAACAATAAATGTTAGATTAATTTATGGGGTTTGATGATATAGTGTTTTGGCCTTTTGCATTCGCATTTGGTGGGGCTTTGATAATTTTAGGAATTCTTTTAGTTATATTTTGGATTTGGATGCTTATTGACTGTGCTAAAAGAAAGTACAGAAATGGTGTTGAAAAAGTAGTTTGGGTTTTAGTGATAATTTTCATGGGTTGGATAGGGGCTTTAATTTATTTCATAATTATTCGCTCAATTAATCCCAAAGGGCTGGCTAAGAAGTGAAAATGGTTAAAACTTTAGGTTTTATTTCTTTGAAGGGAGGTGTTGGAAAAACTACGATGTCTGCTGCAGTCGCTACCAATCTTGCTAATAAATATCATAAAAAAATCTTACTTGTAGATGCTAATTTTTCGGCTCCAAATTTGGGATTACATATGAATATAGTTTCTCCTCAGAAGACTGTTCACGATGTTTTGAATGGAGACCCTATTTCTTCTGCGATACATACTCAGCATGGCGTGGATGTTATTCCTGGAAATTTTTTAAATAATAAGGAACTCAATTTCATGCTTTTGAAAGATAGGATAGGACATATAAAGAAAGAATATGATTTTGTTATTCTTGATTCTTCTCCTAGTTTAAATGATGAAATGCTTGCTACGATTATTGCTTCAGATCATTTGTTTGCTGTTTCAACTCCTGATTATCCTACTTTGAGTTGCACTATTCGTGCCGCCCAACTTGCTAAGCAAAGGCATAGACCAATTGCAGGAATTATTGTTAATCAATCTAAAGGGCATTATGATGTTGATTTGGATGAAATACAGGAATCTACTGGAATTCCAGTTGTTGCTAAAGTGAAATATGATGACATTCAACATATGGCTTTGGCTGAAATGACTCCTGCTCCAGTTTTTGCCGGAAGAACATCATTTACGAATGAGATAGATAGATTTTGTCGTGCTATTTTAGGACTACCTGAAAAAACTAATTGGTTTAGTAGTTTATTTAATAAAGATGCGAAACTTGAAAAAGTTAATCGAGCTTTAATGTCTAAAGAATTTTATAAAAGTGTATTTAGGTAGATTACAATGTCTAAGAAAACTAGTTGTGTTTTTTGTAAAATTATAAGTGGGGAGCTCAAAGCAGATAAAATTATTGAAAGCGATTCATTTATTTCTTTTTTAGATATAAATCAAGAAGTTAAAGGGCATACATTAGTTATACCTAAAAAACATTATGTCACCTTGCTTGACTTACCTAACAAACTTGGAAATGAGATGCTTGAGTTCACTAAAAAAGTTGCAAATAATTTAATTGATAAAAAGATAGGAGATGGTTTTAATATTATAATGAATAATTTAGAAGTTGCGGGTCAGGTAGTCATGCACGCACATATACATATTATTCCTAGAAAAGAAGGAGATGGTTTGAGATTTTTAACAAGGGCTTAACTATTATTGATTAGTTTATTTATTTTGTTTTCTAATTTTTTTAATCTTTGGTTAATGTCTATTAAAAGAAGTCTTCTTTTTCTATTGTAATACGTTGTGATCGCCTGGAATATTATCCATAAAATTACTACTAGTCCTACGGCTTGAATCCATTTTCCTAGTAACCCTATTTGTAAGACTATGTCTTCTATTGCCGCCATGATTTAGTTGAGTAGGTAATCTTTAAAAAAGCTCTCTAGTAATTAGTTTTGGCTATGTAGTTCAGTGGTAGAACACTGCTCTCATAAGGCAGGGGTCGAGAGTTCAATTCTCTCCATAGCCATTTAGGAGTAAGATAAATCTTCTTCAGAAACTTTTCTTATTTTTGCAGTAGGGTTTTCTTTCGCTATTCTTTGAGCTTTCTTTAATCTTGCAATATATCCAGCTATTTTATTTCTTACTTTTTTAGAAGGCATGGTACTTCCAAGTATTCTTTTGTTGCCGTGAAATTCTTCCCCAAAAGATTCTTCTTTAACTAAGAGCTCTTTACTAGCTCTCTTTACCATCATTTGCTTAATTCTACCCATTGTTTATTTTTTGTTATCTGGGTTTTTAAAGCTTTAGAAACTAAGTTTTTGATGTTTTATTAGATTAGACCATTCAGTATAATAATCTATGGCTTTTTTGTCTATTTCTCCACTAGAGAGGATTAGGCTAGGCATTTTTTCTAATTGAGCTTTTTGTAAAGTAGAGACTATATCGTCCAAAGTTATCTTTTTTTTATCTTTTGCTACGAGGTAGATTTCTTGGTCTCCTAAGTTGGTTTTTATTTTTATTTTAGCCACAAATTCTTTTTTCTTTGATAAAATTTCATTAGTGATTTCATAGTTTTTTTCAGATAATATCTCTTTTATTTTTTGAGAGAAATCAGAAGTACTCTCTTTTTTATTAAGTTTTTTTTCAATTTGTATGGTTTCTTTTGGTTCTATCTCTTTTTGAATAATTTTATCTTCTATTTTTTCAATTTGTTCTACTAATTCTTTTTGTTTGGGAACAGGATTTATTATTTGCTCAATCATTTCTTTTGTTTTATCATTTGGCAAGGTATGTATTTTCCAAAATATTTTTTCTTCGCCCTTATCTATGATTTTTACCTGTACGGCAAAATCTTTTATGTTTCTTAATGCAACTCTGATTGCTGGTTCTTGCTGTGAATCTGGCAATATTTCTTTTTCTTTTAATAGTTTGAATGCTTCTTTTTCTTTGTGGTTTAGATATTCAATATGTTTTTGTAATTGTTCTTCTTGTCCTTGTATGTAATATAATGGAGAGCCACCTACTCGCATACTACTTATTTTTAATTTTTGTTCTCCTACTAATTCAGACATAAATGCTGCTGTAAAAAGATTGCTTTGATTTATTGCGCTGGCGATTCTGACAGGTAACTCAGGGCCTCTTTGTTTTATCAAGTCTATAATTCTATTTTTTGTCTCTAAGACTTTTTGTATGTCTGGCATCTAAGCTCAATAGAGCTTGTTGTTATAAATATTACTGGTTTATTTACACTATCTAAAAAAATCAAATAATAGATTTATGTTTGTTTTCATACACCTCTATATTCATTTATTTTGCTTTGTAATTATTGATTTTATGGTTTAAGCCAAGAAACTTCGTAATACAAAACGTCGTTTTCGTCATCTACGATTCCTATAAGGAGTTTCTTTTTTGTTGAGTGTGCTACTCTGTTTTTTGCAGCGAAATCATGCCACGTGTGAGGTTCTGATTCTCTTACTGCATATGCGAGCCAAACAGCATGATCTTGTCCTATTTTAGAACCTCTTTCGTACACTCTAAAATCTGCTCCAAACTTAAGAGCGGTTTTCACAATATATCCTTTATTTCTAAGGTTTTCAAAAAGAGATAGTTTAGTTTCTATTCTTTTATCTTGTTTTTTTGCTTTAGAAATTGCTTGTTCAAAATTTAATGGTTTGTTTTTCAAATTGAGTTCAATTTTATTTTTATTTTTTAAGAATAATGCTTCTACCCATGAATATTCTATTCTATCTCTTACTTTTTCTCCGAAGTTGGATTTTTCAGATAGTGAGAAAGCTTCAGGAGAAGTTGAATGTATTTTTTCGCTAGTTATATGAGCAATTATCATATTTTGTAAAATACTTTTTGTTATTTAAAGCATTGCTGTTGCAACTGCAAAGTATATTATTATAGATGTTGCGTCCGAAACCACTGTTGCAAATGGTCCTGCCCCTAGTGCTGGATCTCCTCCTAGTTTTTCTATAGAAAATGTTATTAAAAATGAAGCGATGCTTGTGACCATTAGAGCACTTAGTGCAGAGATGCTTATTACTAGTGCAAGATATTTTTGACTCCAAAATATAGATATTAGGAAAAATAAAACTATGCTTATT
>CAYNAC010000011.1:0-11363 GCA_964395155.1 Candidatus Woesearchaeota archaeon | reverse complement strand
GCTTGGAATAAACACCTATGTTAAAGGAGCATTTCCATCTTTTATTACTAACATGATTTGGGTATTAATCGGACTCTACGGATTATTGCACATTATAAAAATTAAAAAGAAAAAGAAATGAACAAAGAAAAAATTTTGAAATTAATAGGTTATATATTTCTTATCTGGGGTCTTGCGGCAATAATAGATAATATCTTTAAAGCAAATACTGGAATTGCTCCAGTTTTATGGATGAGCTATATCTGTCTCATAGTTTTGAGTATAGGAATTTTAAAAAAAGATTCTAGTCTAGTGGCGAGTCAAATAGCTATAATTGGAATACCTTATATTCTATGGAATATTGACTTCTTCTATCAACTATTAACAAAATCAAGTCTATTTGGACTAACAGATTATTTTTTTACAAAAGGAAAAATAATAGGAAAAATAATAAGCATTCAACACATTTTTAACCTTCCATTAAGTATCTATTCTATTTATCTAATTAAACTAAAAAGAAAAGATTTTTGGAAAATAAGTTTATTTCAAATATCTATTGTATTTCTAATCTCGAGAATAGCAACCAACTATAATCAAAATGTAAATTGTGTTTATAGAAATTGCGCAAACTTCAGCTTTGGTTTGCCATATATATTAGAATGGTTTTTGGCTAATATGATGATGATATCAATCACATCCTATATACTAATTAAAACTTTAAAAAATAAAAAATAGTAAATTATTTGCTTTTAGCTTTTTGCCAACTAACATAAAACTTATCCATCCAAATTTTTCTCTTTTCTTCTGTACATTCTTTCATCATTTTATAATGCTTTAAATTATAATGAGGCATCCTCTTTTGCAACATTTCTTGCGAATTTCTCGCCTCGAAAAATTCATGACAATCTAAACACTTCATTTTTTTCATATAAATCAAGAAACAATGAAATACTTAAACTATTCGAAAAAATAAAATAAAAATAAAATTTATTTAGAGTTTTACAAACTGACAATTTGTAACAGCCCAATCATCACCTTTAATTTCAGCATCAATTGCATCGGTGAATGTCTTAGCAGGACAAGCCCCACTGATAATTCTTCCATTAATAAAGAATCCAGGAGTTCCTTGTATTCCTACTTGCGAACCGTACTCTAAACTGCTTTGAACAACATCTGCAAATTTACCACTTGTCAAACAAGTATTAAACTTTGTAGCATCTAAACCTATTTGCTTAGCATATAAATTAAATGATGCTTCTCCTCCAGAAACTCCTCCACTGAAAAGCAAATCATGCATTTCATAGTATTTGGAATCTCCTCCCTGTTCACGAGCACAATGTGCAGCTTCAGCAGCCTTCTGTGCTTGCGGATGGAATGGTAAAGGGTAATCCATAGTAACTAGTTTAACCTTACCAGATTCTATGTATGAGTCAATTGCAGGTCCAGATTGAGTAAAATGCCTAGCACAAAATGGACATTCATAATCTGTAAATTCTACAAATGTCACTTTCGCTTTTGCATCTCCTTTAACTGGAGCGCCATCAACATCAACAGTTATTCTAGCAGTTGGTTCGGTAGGCAAACCTTGACCAGGTTGCTGTATAACATTTCCTGTTGGACTTTTTCCAGGTAAAACAAAGAAAATAACTCCTAAAATAACAACCCCTAACAAAATAAAAGTTGAATATTTCCAAAGAGTATCTTTCCTTATTGTAATTGTATCATTTTTTTGTGTTTCCATAATTAAACCTCCTTTCACTTGCTCATCGTTCATAAAAAAATTAACTATTGAGGTTTAATAAAGGTTTTGATTAGTTCAAAAATGTTTAATTTTTATAGAACAAGTATTTTGATTTATTTTTTTAGCAATACTAAAATTAGCATAAAGCAAAAAAATCAAAGCAATAACTGATATTTCAAAACCATCATAAGGCAGAAAAGAAATCAATCCACCTAAACCAAACAAAGAAGCAACACCAATACCGCAAGCGGCACAACCCGGAGCAAAAACTCCCAAAAACACTCCAACGCTACCTGCAAAAGAGGTTTTAGTCTCAAACTTTTTAATTTGTTTAGTTTTATAGATAGCTAAAGAAATATAAGAACCAAATAATAAAGCAATGAATAACATACTAATTGCTGAAAAAAAACTAATAGTAGAAGGAAAACCAATAAAATAAAAAAAAGACAATTTCAAAAAAACTATAAAAGAATAATTTCTAAATATTTCAGTTAACTCAAAAAAATCTGAAATAACTACATTAAGTAAGTAGAACAATAAGGCAACAAATAAAGTTAAAAAAATATATTTAGATTTTGAAAAAACCTCTTTGAATCCTTCAATTTGTTTTTTCATACTAATCTAACCTTCTTTATACCAACAAATAATAAAGTAAGAGCGATTAACAAATAAAATGATAGGATGAAAATATTATGGAATATAATTATACCGAGCAATGTATCTTGAACAATATAATTGTCTCCAACGTCTACATTTAAATTTATAAAATAGCTAAAAAATAAAATAAGCAAAACAAAAATCCCTGAAAAAAAAGCTAACTTATTCACAACTTTCATCTATAAATTAAGAAATATCTCTTTTTATTGCTTTTGATATTTTCCATAATTAACAGAACGCTCTGTTCTTCTAGCTACGCCTTCTTCGTCAAAATAACGAATTTGTAGGGCTTCCTCTTTCCATGTAAGTTCTCGAGGAAGATAAACTGAACGTTGCATACCTCCAAAACTTTCTCTACAAAATTCTGTAGTAAAAGGACAAATTGTAGCCGTAATTATATCGCCAGGCATTACTTGAGCACTACCAAGAAACTCAAGAGTCCTAATCGGAACACTATCAGTCGTAGGAATAACTTCCATAGTTAACAATCTACTATAGCCTGCATCTTCCTGCGAATAATCCTTTCCAATAAAACCCTGTCTTTCAAGATTAATTATACGAAGAAAGTCCTGTGATACATAATTAACAACTTTAAGATCTACATCTATTAGCAAATCACTTAACGGTCTATGTCTTGCCCTCAAATCATCATCATATTTTCTATTTTCTTCAGCCATTCTTCTAAGACCCTCTTCTAAAAATCTAGGACTAACATTAATTATTTCTAAACCTTCCAAATCCATCGCCTTACTCAAATTTATTTTTTTATCTTTACCAGTCATTGTAAATTACCAACCATATCTATAATATCTAGCTCCAGAATATCCATATCCGTACCCATAATTTCTTCTTTGAGCTAGATTAAGCCTTTGAGATTCCAACTGATATTGTTGTTTTGAGCTCTGCTGATATGTTTTGAAAGCTTCTTTGAGTGCTTTGTCTTGATCATAAGGAGCACGATAGTAATCCAAATCAACTTTATTGTAATAACTATAATAATCTTCCCTATATCCATTATGATATGCTGTTTTTTTACATTTCCTCAAATCATAAGTCCAATCATAATAATCGCAACCGACAGAGGGATTTGTTCTAGGCACAGAAGACTTATGAGTTAAAGAAAACCCTCTATTCTCCCCATATAAGTCTTCGGAATACAAAATAGTGTCGGAAACATCCGTATAAGTATAAGTATTATAACTATAACCTGCACTAACATTACTTAGAAAAAAAGAGGAAAAAAACATCAAACCGAAAATGGTTAATGTCATTTTTAAGTAGTTTCTCATAAAAAATATTGTTTACCTAATTATTTAAATGTTTTGATATAACTAGGATTAATAAAAAATTCTAAAAACATGAAGAAAATAAATTGGAAAGATAAACTAACAAAAGAACAATACCGCATCCTTATAGAAAAAGGAACGGAAAAACCTTTCACGGGAAAATATTATAATCATAAAGAAAATGGAAAATATATTTGTGCAGCTTGCAAGGCAGAGTTATTCGATTCAAATGTCAAATATGACTCTTCAACTGGTTGGCCAAGTTTTTACGACGCAAAAAAAGGAGCAGTAGAATTTGTAGAAGATAATTCCTTAGGAATGCAAAGAACAGAAGTAATTTGTGCCAGATGTAAAGGACATTTAGGACACGTATTTGACGATGGACCAAAAGACAAGACATCAAAAAGATTTTGTATAAATTCATGTTCTTTGAATTTTAAAAAATCAAGATCACAAAACCCCACCTAGTTTGCTAGTATTTCATCAAAAACAGCAGTTTTGAGTGTGCTCAAGAATATCAATTCTTGAAATGTGATTGCAATTGATAATCTTCAACTCAAATCTAAATAATTCAGTTAGCGAGAAATCACAAAACTCTGATGAGTTTTACCACACACTTTAGTGTGTGGTTTGTTTGTAGTTTTGAGATTACAGTTGAAATCTCCAAAATACTAACTCCAACATAAATGCTGTAGATTTCAACTAGTATTAAATATAAATTATAATATTGAAGATCTCAACTATTATTAATACAAACGCTTTTATATAAAAATAACAAACAATCAATATGAACAGAAATGGGTTTTTTGAAGCAATATTAATAATTTTATTAGTTATCACAATAATTTATGGAAGCTATTATTTATATCAAAATTTTCCAAGAGAATCAATTCAACTTATTGAACAAAAAGAATCTGAAATAAAAGTTATTAATCAAGTTCCAAGCAAACAATTTTATGATAATATGAGGTATTCGAATAGAAAAATAAATTACCATATTTCTGAGTTGTGTCCAGAAAGCAAAACAAAAAAAATGCTTGAAGCACTTGACTTACTAGAATCAAAAACTATCTTAATTTTCAATCCTACTTCAAAATCAGAATCTGTATTAAATATCTTATGTTCTGATATTTCTCCTCAAGCTGAAGAAGAAAACCATTTTGTTGCTGGAGAAGGAGGACCTTCAAGAGTAATAAACTCAACATTATACTCTGTAATCTTAGAAGGTAAAATTGCATTATATAGAGATGGAAATTGCGATAACGCAAACATAGCAATACACGAAACATTACATGCGTTAGGCTTTGACCATAACAACAATAAAAAAAGCGTACTCTATCCGACGCTAAAGTGTGACCAAGAAATAGACCTTGAAATAATTGAAAGCATAAATAAACTTTACAGAACAGAATCACTGCCAGACTTATTATTTGAAAAAGTAAACGCAACAAAAAGTGGAAGATATTTGAATTTCCATATTGAAGTATTGAACAGAGGTCTAGTAAATTCAAAATCAGTCATTGTTGGAATTTATGCAGACGGGGAATTTATAGATTTATTTGATTTAGAAGATATTTCAATAGGCTCAAAAAAAATAATAGATGTACAAAATCTAAAAGTTCCACTAAACGCTAAAGAAATTAAATTTGTAATAGATTATGAAAACAAAATAAATGAAATTTCAGAAGATAACAATTTAGTATCATTTAGTAAACTGGAATAATATCACAAAACTCTGATGAGTTTTACCACACACTTTAGTGTGTGGTTTGTTTGTAGTTTTGGGATTACAGTTGATAATCTCCAAAATACTAACTCCAACATAAATGTTGGAGATTTCAACTAGTATTAACATATAAAAAATAATTAAACTATGATTAAAATCTTACTTTAAAAAATAAATTAACAGCGTCTTCCTCTCTACTAGTAATCGCATGTTTGTAAATAATTTCTAAAACATATCTTGGATCTTCAAAACCAACACTATAAATTGTCTCCAGTTTACTAGTGCTTAATTTAAATTCTAAGTCCGACCTAGTCCTTTCTCCAAATATAGTTCTAGTAGGCCAATTAGAAATTCCAGATATTTCTTCACTAACAACTCTTGCAGGTCTTGCTATTTCAGTATCCCATAAAAGTTTCTTAGCTATCCTACCCAGAGCACTAATCGGAACATCTTCTTGAGGATTAACCTCATCATGTCTGGAAATATCAAAATATTTAGAATCGCTACTTTTCTCTTCAAAAATTTTTTCTTTTAAAGGAAATTCCAATGCTGGTAAAAAAGGCAACTTAAATCTCAAAAATTCATGGTATTGAGTGGTGTACATTTCTAATGGTCCTATCTTAGTAAAATTTCTTGAATCATTGGAGCCAACATCTTCAAAACCATGAGAACTTTGTGGATTAAATGTCAAATTAACCAGCCCTTGACTTGAAGATTTTGAAATATATTCTTGAGAATTGGCAGATTTATTATCTTTAACAGATTGATCTAAAATTGTAGGTTCTCTATCTATCCCGCAAAGCTCAAAACTATTTAAAGAAGAATCTACAAATGTACAAGATGCGAGCAAACATGCCCCTAAAAATGAACCATTGGTCTTTTTAGACATAAATTCTCTTCTGTAGGTCTTTGAAATCAAACAAAAATCAAAATAAAGTCTTGACCTGCAATGAATATAAGAAAAATCCCTTTTTAAATCTTACAATCTAACACAATTACAGAGAATTCCATAATTTTTCTCCTAGAAGTCTATTCTCAAAATAAGATTTGTTTTGCCTTTCAACTGAATAAGACATAAAAAAAATACTCCATTTTATTTCTGAAATTGATAGTTTTTTAAAATCATCTCTAATTTTTGTCCAAGGTAAGTCAAATACATGAATTTTATTTTTCAAACCAAAATATGAACTTACGTTATTTCGAAGTTCACCTCTAAGTTTTTCTCTCTCTTCTTCTAAAAGAGATTCATTTATCAATTTAATTTCTGGATATATAGAATCGTCAAAAGAATATGCACTCATAAACTCTCTCTTAACAACTACTTCGGGATTTCTAGGAACTCCGAGCAAACCAATAAGTTTCTTAGCATTATTAAAAGTTGTCTGTTCAACTCTATCTCTACAATGTAAATCTCTATAATCTGTTATTCTTAATGTATTTGCTAATTCTCTGCAAATTCTTGCCTTATTTCTATCTAAATAACTATCAAAAAATCGATGCACAACCACACACTAAAGTGTGTGGTTTGATTGGTGCTCGATTTTTGGATGCTCAAAGTGTCACCACGCACTAAAGTGCTTGGTTTTCAAGAGACACTTTGACATAAATAATTTCTAAATCTCTAGCCATTTTGTCGATTATATTTTTAATTAAATGGGCAAGAAGGATTACTTCAACTCGCAAGAGTTGGAGGATCAGTTACGACTTGCTCGTAACTTGAGCGTTCGAATCCTTTAAAATTTATGCGGGAAGAAGGATTACTTCAACTCGCAAGAGTTGGAGGATCAGTTACGACTTGCTCGTAGCTTGAGCGTTCGAATCCTTTAAAATTTATGCGGGAAGAAGGATTCGAACCTTCGTAGGCACTAAGCCACTACGGCCTTAACGTAGCCCATTTGACCGCTCTGGCATCCCCGCACGATTGTCAAATACAGAAATGGTTTAAAAAGTCTTGCAAAAACTACAAACACTTTTAAAACAATAACTCTACGAAAAACAATGGTAAGAAGTGATGACCAATCGAGATTACAAAATCTACAAAGCAACGTAGTAAAAACATGGAAACCAAAAGAAACAGTGATACTCCCAGATGATTTTGAAGAATTAACTCAATCTAAACTAAAGACTTCAAGTAATCTGAATTTTCTAAAAGAAGAAAATGAAAATAAAGCAGAAAATATCTTTCAGGGAGCAAATTGGGATTTAAATAATAAAAATGGCAAAGTAACTCCTCTTAAATTTTCAAATGGAAAGACACAAGAAGATTTAGTAAAAGAAATATTAGATTTAATAAAAGAAGGAAATAGAACAATATTTTTACATGGAGCATGTGGAACTGGAAAATCAGCAATAGCTTTGAATGTAGCTAGAATATTAGGAAAATCTTCCATAATAGTCCCAGTTAAAGCGTTGCAAAGACAATATGAAGATGATTATGGAGAAAAAATGTTTCTGTTTAAACCAAATGGACAAAAAATGAAGATAGCTGTGATGACGGGTAGAGAAAATCATGACTCTGTAATTAACCAAGGAATTTCGTGTGCAGATCCAGATTTACCTGAAAACATAAAAATCACCGAAAAAAATTATTCAAAAATAGCAGAATATTTCAAAAATAATCCTTTTGTCTCAGGACAAGATATTCCAGATTATAAAAACATAAGAAGACTTTCAATTGCTCCCTCCAATCCTTACTGGAGCCCAATTGTTCCAAGTAGTTATGATTTAAATCAATTAAAAGATGCTAAAAAAATAAAATATACGGGATGCGACGGAAGAGAATACACATTCTACCATAGAAAGCAAGGATGTTCATATTATGACCAATATCTTGCATATAAAAACGCAGATGTAATAATTTTTAACGGAGCAAAATACAAAGCAGAATTAGCACTTGGAAGAAAGCCAGCAACAGAAATAGAAATTATCGACGAAGCAGATGAATTTTTAGACAGCCTATTTCAGCAAGAAGAAATTAATTTAACTAGATTAGGTAACAACTTAAACACTATAATTCCAGATTCAATGGAATCCAGAGATACAATAAAAGAAATACTTACAATAATTAGTTTAGAAGAACAAAACAAAAGAGCATTAGGGTTAGATGAAGGTCAAGTATACAATTTAGATGAAACAAAAATAAAAAAAATATTCAAACTTTTAGTAAAAGATAAAGAACTAGAATCTGAGATATTAGTTGATGAAAACAACTATGCAAATAAAGCATTAGAAATCGCAAGAAATCTAGAAGAATCAACAGAAGAAGTTTACTTAACTTATAGAAAAGAAGATGAAAACCTTCATATAAAATTAGTAAGCACCAACTTGTCTCAAAAAATTGAAGAACTCTTAGATAAAAGTAAAGTCTTATTATTTATGTCGGGAACATTGCACTCTGAAAGCGTAATAAAAAACATTTTTGGACTAAAAAATTTCAAAATTGTCCAAGCAGAACTGCTAAACCAAGGGTCTATAGAGATTGAAATGACTGGTAAAGAAAAAGATTGTAAATATTCAAACTTCAATTCAGGAGAACATTCTAGAAAAGACTATCTAAACGCATTAAATTTAACGGTAGAAAAAGCAAAAAGACCTACATTAATCCATGTAAATGCATTTCAAGACTTACCAAATGACGAAGAAAAAATAAAATATAATTTAAAACAATTAATAAGTCAAGAATCTCTAATTGAATTGCAAAGAGAAGACAAAACAGGAAGAACAATTGCTCTATTTAAACAAGGATTAAACGATAAACTATTTACTACAAAATGTTCAAGAGGAATAGACTTTCCGGGAAGTATGTGCAATTCAGTAATTTTCACTAAATATCCCAATCCTAACATTTCAGATACATTTTACAAAATTTTACAAAAAACACATCCAGATCATTTCTGGGATTTTTATAGAGACAAAGCATACAGAGAATTCCTACAGAGAATATACCGAGCGGTTCGTTCAAAAGAAGATCATGTCTACATATTATCTCCAGACTTAAGAGTTCTTCAAGCAGTAAAAAAATTACAAAATGGGCAAATTTAATCAATAACTTATAACTTCAATTCCTTCAATTCTTGAAAAATGGTCTTTATTTCTGCTGATTATTTTAGAATAACCATTTTTTTTCATTATTGCGCTTATAAAAATATCTGCTTGCTCAATTAATCTTGCAGATTTAACAAGAGCTGAATAAATCAAAGAAGCCTCCTCCCCACATCCATAATCAAATGGTAAAATGTCAAGAGTGTTGAAAAAATCTTTAGCCTTGACCAACTCATCCTCATTAATATTTTTTTTCAAGTAAATTCCTACCAAAATCTCAAAAACATTTATTTCAGTTGTAAAGAAAGACTCTTTGCTTTTATAATTTTCAATAATATTGACAGCTTCTTTTCTACCATTTAAAAAATCTATTATAATAGTTGAATCAAGACAAATTCCCATGAATCCTCTTTATTCTTTCTCTCCAATCAATAGTTGATTTTTTCCTCATTTCACCTATATTTTTTTTCATTTCATTTACCCTTTCATTAGAGATATTTTTCCAAGCTCCTGCAAATTCCATTATATCTCTTTTCTGCCTTATTGTTCTTCTAAGCAAATCTGAGAAACTTTCACTAGCTTTCTTTCTGGCTAAAAGCATTCTATATACATCTTCCATTATCGAAATATTTTTAACACCCATGTGTACACATACACATACACATATATAAAGGTTTTTATTGGTAAAATCAAACAGGTCTCAAACTCGGTCCACCTTCAGTTAAATCCTCAATTACATATCCCCTCTTCAAAATTCTATCACGCAATGCATCAGCCTCTTCAAACATTTTTTTCTTCCTAGCATCTTGTCTAGCTTCAAGTAAATCCAAAACATCTTTCGGAATTACAATTTTCTTCTCCTTCATCTCCCTAATTCCAAGACCAAGAACTTCATCAAACAATTCAAGAGTAGCAAGTCTTGTTCTAGATTCCATATTTGCCTCTTCCATTACACTCCAAAATACTTCTAACGCACGAGGTAGATTTAAGTCATCATTTATTGCGTCCAAAAACTCTGCCTTGTAATGAGTTACATCCGTATTCCCAGGATTTTTTTCTTTACGCAACCTAATTATTTTACGATTGATTTTTTCATAAGCATTTTTAGATGCCTCAAGAGATTCAAAAGAAAATTCAAGAGGCTTTCGATAATTTGTTTGTAAACATAAATATCTATAATGAAGAGGCTCAAATCCTTCTTTTTTCAAGTCAGCCAAAGTGTAAATATTTCCTAAAGACTTAGACATTTTTCCCTCTTTCAAATTAAGCATTCCACCGTGTACCCAGTAATTTACAAATTTTTTACCACTATAACTTTCAGATTGTGCAACTTCGTTCGTGTGGTGAGGAAAAATTAAATCCATTCCTCCAGTGTGAATATCAAAGTGTTCCCCTAGTTCAGACATTGACATTGCAGAACATTCTATATGCCACCCAGGCCTTCCTTTTCCAATATCTGCATCCCAATAAACATCTCCATCATCTTTAGAATAAAATTTCCACAAAGCAAAATCCTTCGCATTCTCTTTATGATTGTTAGCATTTTAGAAACTGCAAATTCCAATCCATTGAAGCGAACTGAATAATAATATGTTACTCATTATAGACAATTATGATTCATTTACCTATAACTTAGTACAATACTTTGGGGAGTTGGGCGCAGATGTCAAGGTGTGTCGCAATGACCAAATTACGGTAAATGAAATTGCTGCTCTTGCCCCTGAACACATCGTTATTTCTCCGGGCCCCTGCACACCTAATGAAGCGGGTGTTTCTCTCGACACCATTCGTCACTTTGCAGGACAAATTCCAATTCTTGGCGTGTGTTTGGGACATCAAAGCATTGGACAGGCTTTTGGTGGCAATGTGGTTCACGCTAAAAAGGTGATGCACGGGAAAACTTCGCAAATTCATCATGATAACAGCGGACTGT
>CAYNAC010000010.1:0-11531 GCA_964395155.1 Candidatus Woesearchaeota archaeon | reverse complement strand
AACACTCATAAAATTTTTACATGGTTTTATCTTGTGATATTCTTTCATAAAATCATTGTGTATTCCAATACAAACGCTTCTAACTAATTCTTTTGGAATTCCAGTCATAGAAATATACGTTTCCAAAGGAGCATTTCCAAAAAATCTTATCAAATCCTTGGTGAGGGAGATTTCAAAACCTAAAAGATGTTTCTTTATAATACAAAGTAACAATTCCCTGGTATCTGCCAAAGTACCATCAAAATCAAATATTATTAGTTTTATTCCAGGGTATTCTCTATTAGATATAAATCTCTTAAAAAAGTAACTCATTATTTGTTTCGCTCAGAAAATCTCTTTATGAACTCATTAGATGAACGGTCAGTAACTTTAACAACTTCCCAAACTCCTTGATAAGGTGCCTTTTCAACTTTAACGGTGCTCATAACCTTTTTACGAATATTATCTGAAACTAATAATTTGGAGTTTGATACATGAGCAAGTCTCTTAGAATAACTTATCAAATTTCCAGTACTTGTAAAGTGAAACTTTCCATTTTCTATCTCACTAATTATTTCTCCATCAGAAACTCCAAGTCCAAAAACCACTCCATCATTATACATCCTCATATGTTCCAAAAAAGAAGCTTGTATGCGTCTAGCTACGTTTATAGCAGAAACTTCATTGTCTGAAGTATGAGTCAAGCGAGGAGAAAGCAATATTATTTTATATTCTCCATCAACATAAACCTTAGCTCCAACCTCTTGGGCAATATGTAAGGATCTGCTCATAGTTTCGTTTGCGGCAGCAGAATTAGAACTAACATATAATGCAATAGCTACTGCTCTTTCACGAATTCCTTTATTTTCATTTCCAAATAATACTGAAGGACTAACTTTATAACTTTGAGTAGAACTAGTTAAACCAGAAATTCCTGAATTAAAAGTAGAAGAAACAGGTTTAGACCGATTCAACCAAGAAACATCAAATTTGTTTGAGCCACTAGAATTATTAGAGGAAAAATTACTTTTTTCGGGCAAATTTGAACCAACAACAAAATCAGATTTTGAAGCCTTCAAATTAAGATTGCTCAACATGTTATTAGATGCGAGAGGAATTTTAGGTTGATTCTTTTGCATTCTAAGTTTTATTTGTACAAGAACTATAATTAACACTAATAAGATTACTCCTAACCACCAAATCCAGGGGTTAGTGAACGTATATATCACATCTTCTTTGAAATCAGTCACTTTCACGGCATTACCTGTAAGGAATACACTTCCAAGGTTTTTAATTCCTTCGTTTTCTAAAATAGATATTGAATAATCTCCGTCTGGAGCTTTCAAATTAAATTTCTGAGTCTCTCCAGGTTTAAGATTAAGATGTTTAACCTCTACAAATGAACCTATAGTTATTTCAAATGGTCCAGAATAAATAGAATTTCCAATATTTGTAACTATAAGGGTATCATTTATCAAACTAGATTGTAAATTATTAACTTCTAAAAGATAAAATAATTTTCTTTCAGATACACCCTCTACATTAGCTTCAATGCTCCAATATCCAGAAATATCATCTAGGGCAAATTCTAATTTCTGATCTTCTCCAGATTTTATAACTTTTTTAATAAATGGAATTCCTTTCGGCTTATTCACTACTAGACTAACATCTTTTTTAATTAAATCTCTTGCCTGGTCATAAGCATTAACTCTGAAAACAAATTCGGAACCTGGAATTACATTATCTTCTGGAATTTGAATTTTAATATTTTTTAATATTTGATTTACACTAAATGTGTCCTCATAAACTCCAGAATTTATTTTTCTTGAATTGTAATCAGTATTATGAATTTCAATAGAAAAGTTATGATCTCCAGATTTAACATCTTGAGGTAAAGATAGAGTTAAATTAAACAATCCATTGCTTACAATTGAAGACTTATATAAATTTAAAGAAGGAATAAAAAGTTCAGCAAAACCATTTACAGTTACTCCACTTTTTTTAAGAGCTGTTCCAGAAATATGAAATGAATTTCCAGGATTAAGATTTTCAAACTCTACCTCAGCATCAATAATTATTTCCTTAGACAAATCAAACAAACTACTTTGAGTAAAATCATTAGCAAAACTAGCCTTTAAATAACATTGAGAAGTTATATTGTCTAATAAAGGATTTAATAGTTCTGTAGTCACTAAAACATTTTTCTCGATTCCTGCCTGTATATCAAAAAAACTATTAAATATATTTGTGGTGAAATCTGTCCCACACTTCAAATCAACAATATAATGGGAACTAGTAGCAACTGAAGGAACTATTTTTGTTTGAACATTTATTTGATCTCCATGATTATATATAGGTTTTAGGGGTTCAATAAAAATACTAGAAGAAACCAAAGGCAAAGTAAAAACTAAAAACAATATCACCAACCTGAACTTCATAACCAATCTAATTGTCTACGATATATAAATATTATTGAATTAGTGGCTTACACATAAACAAAGTTTAAACTTAAAGCATTTTATCATTAAAATATAATTTTTAATCAAAAAAGTAAAGACTTTAATCAGAGTCTGCATTTATATGCAAAACCTGAATTAGTGGCTTTACAAATAAGCAAAATTTAAACTTAAATTTTATATGTATCACAAAACTCTGATGAGTTTTACCCCCTACTTTAGTGTGTGGTTTGTTTGTAGTTTTGGGATTACAGTTGATAATCTCCAAAATACTAACTCCAACATAAATGTTGGAGATTTCAACTAGTATTAATTTCTTTCAGAATAATCTAACAAACGCTGACGATGAGAGTCTAATCTTGTTTTTATACCACTCATACCATTTTCAATAGATTTTCTATAATCTTCTCTTCTGATTAACTCGTCAGCAGCATCTCTAACATTTCCAGAATTGAATAGTTTTCTAAATTTTGGACTTCCCGCAAGATCTCCTCTGTAAGCCATATCTACAAGTACTTCTTTTACTTCTCTAGGAAATTCGTCAAATTTTGGGATAAGTTTTCTCGTTTTTTGAACATAGGATTGAATATCTGCTAAAAAAAGCCTATCAACTTGGTCATTAGTCAAAGATTGTCTTCCTTGATAAACTAATTCATAGTTAACTTCTGGGAGCACTCCCTTAAACGTCTCTCTTGAATCTCCCCTATCCATATAATGTCCTATTCCTACCGTAGGTTCTGGTCTGCCGTCCCTTGGATTAGGGTCATAAACCTTTAATCTACGACCTTCAAATCCACCTGTGTAATCTAAGTATAATCTTTCACGTTCTTTCGAACTAAATTTATCAGAACTCTCTTCACTAACAACTCTTGAATTATTAATTTTATTGTTAGAAGGTTTTTGATTATCTACTAAAGCCAGTAAACCCATTACGGCGGCAAGGCCAACCAAAGCTTGATTACAACTTGGAGATTTATTCTCTTTTTTCATAAAATTTCCAAAACAAATCCATTTTTAAATCTTTCTATAAATGTCATAAATCAGTAGTAACAATTAAAATTAGTCCAAATATTTATTCTCTCTTTGACGCAAAACAGCTATAACTTCCTTTAATGAAACTGGATTTATCTCAAGACTTTCGAGAGCAACATCACCTTCTCTATCTTTTAAAAGTTTTAATTTTTTTATTTCTTCAATCCCTATTACTTTCAACAATGTATTCTTTTTTTCATCTTGTCTTTCAGGTTTTCCAGTTTCAGATATAGAAGCAAATCTATCTAAAAAATCATCATGAATTTGATGTGAAACTCCTATTGAAACGCCCAATTTTCTAAGGTTTTCAATATCATCATCCTTAGCATTTCCAATTATACCTCCGCTAGCAAGTGCCATTCCAATCAAATAACCTGATTTTTGCTCATACATTTTAATAATTTCATTAGCCGAGCTTAAGCCTATTTGAAGAACGTCTCTCTCCTGCCCAAGAATCATTTTTATTCCAGTTTGGGACGCCTTTGTTGCAATACTGACTTTTTGTTTATCAGAAAAATCATTTTCTTCCATAATCATTTTTTCCGCAATTTCTCTCAGATATAGATGGGTTAATTGAGCAACGTCTCTCCCGTAAATCTTATGACATGATTCTTTTCCTCTTCTAATATCTGAGTTATCCATCATATCATCCGCAATTAAACTAGCAACATGCACAAATTCAACAGCAGATGCAATTGGAAGAGCTCTTTCTAATTCAACAGAATAATCTCTCGCAGTTGCAAGTAAAAGAATTGGTCTATATAATCTTCCCAAATTATTCAAAACCATATATCTAGAAGATTCAATAACTTTAGAACTTTCTTCACAATCATCTTCAAGAGCAGAGAGCATATTTTCGCGAATTTTAATTCTCATACCTTCCAAATCCATTGCAAATTACTAGAAAAATACTTCTTAAATATTTACTATCAATTAAATCTACGAATACTTTATAAAATACTCAATCGTTTAGAGGATATGAAAATATTGACTCTTCATTGCGATTATATTAAATTTAAAGCTCTAAAAAAAGCGATTAAAGACATAGAAGAATTGGAGGAAAGCGAAAAAGGTGAAAAAGAAGTAAAAGAGTGTTTAGTTGTTTTGACCTCAATAGAGCAAGGAGATAACACTCAAACTTTAAACAAGTTAGTTGAAGCTGTTGAAAAAACAGCCAAAGAAGTCAAAACTCAAAACATTGTTTTATATCCATACGCACACCTATCTTCAAATCTAGCAAAACCAAGGGTTGCATTAGAAATTCTAAAAGAAGCAGAATCTCAAATAAAAAAGAAATTTAAGAACACTTTAAGAGCACCATTCGGATACTACAAAGAGTTTGAATTCAAATGCAAAGGACATCCTCTAGCAGAACTAAGTAAAGAATTCAAAAATGATTCATCTCAAGAAACAAAAACAAAAATAGTACCAAAAGAAGAAGCCATAGATACTAAAAAACTTTTAAGTCAAATTTCTCGTTCAAAATTAGACACTTCAAAATTAAAGGATAATGACCATAGAATTTTGGGACAAAAATTAGATCTATTCAGTTTTAATGAAGTTGCCCCGGGAATGGTATTTTGGCACAATAATGGTTTAATTATTTTTAATGAATTAATAAATTTCTGGAGAGACGAACAAAAGGCAGAAAATTATCAGGAAATAAAAACCCCTCAAATAATGGATTCAAAACTTTGGAAAGTTTCAGGACATTGGGATAAGTATAAAGATAATAATTTTACGACATTTTACGAGGATAGACCTTTTCTAGTCAAGCCAATGAATTGTCCAGGAGGGATGTTAGTATTTAGAGCAAATTCAAAATCTTATAGAGATTTACCTTTAAGAATTGCAGAAATGGGAGTAGTTCATAGAACAGAATTATCGGGAGTTCTAAACGGGTTATTTAGAGTAATTCAATTTACACAAGACGACGCTCACCTATTCTGTACAGATGAAAGTCAAGCAGAAGAAGAAATTATAAAAATAGCAAAATTAATTCAAAAATTTTATAAAAAATTCAATCTCGAATTTGACCATGTAGAATTATCAACTAGGCCTGAAAAAAGAATAGGCACAGATCAAACATGGGATAAAGCAGAGAAAATGTTAGCAAAAGCATTAGATAAGATAAAAATAAAATATAAAATAAATAAAGGAGATGGAGCATTTTATGGTCCTAAAATAGATTTCCATGTGAAGGATTCTTTAGGAAGAACATGGCAACTATCTACGATACAATTAGATTTTGCAATGCCAGATAGATTTGAACTAGAGTTCACTGATAAAGAAAACAAACAAAAGAGACCAATAATGTTACACAGAGTAATCTATGGTTCATTAGAAAGATTCATTGCAATATTATTAGAACATACAAATGGAGCACTCTCATTATGGTTATCTCCTCATCAAATAAGAATAATTTCATTTACAGATAGAAATAACAAAGAAACTGAGAAAATAGCAAATGAACTTAAAAAAGAAATTCCAAATTTAAGAGTAGATACTGATACGCGCTCAGACACAGTCCAATCCAAAATAAGAGATGCCGAAATGTTAAAGATAAATTATATTGTAGTAATAGGAGATAAAGAAGAAGAGAACAAAACTCTGGCAGTTAGGCAAAGAGGTCAAAAACCTAAGTTTAACATAAAAAAGGAAGAATTCATTAAACAAATACAAAAAGAATTGCAGTCAAGAATCTAACTCTCTTCTTAAACGCGCTCGGGCGCGAGACATTCTTGAATGAATTGTCTTAACAGGCAAACTTACAACTTGTGCTATTTTTCTAGGGCTAAACCCATCAACTCTAAGCTGAATCAAAAACCTGTCCAGATCATTAAGTTTTGAAAGCAAACAATATACTCTTTCAGCACTTTCATCTCTCAAAAGTTTCTCTACTGGATTTAAAGAACCACTTTCAAACAATTCGAGATCTCCAAAACATCTATTTTTATCAGAATATTTTCCACGCGCACAATCACAACAATCTCTTGAAAAACAAGTCATAAAATATCTTGAAACATCCTTATCAGTTTTATCAACGAATTTATCCAGTTTTTGAGAAACATCAAAACAAGAAGTATTGAGACAACTTTCAACGTCTGTCTCTTGCAAACCATAACGTTTCATCCCATAATTTATAAATTTTGGTCTCCTTAAATTGACGTAGTCCATAAAGCCATCAAAAGAAAGTAAAGAAGAACTAACTCCATTCATAAATAGTACAAAATAAAAAGGTATTTAAATATTATCGAGAATTTGGCTTTTTATGAATCATCAGTGTTACCTTCACTAACATAAATTTCATAAAGCCTATCCAATCCTGGACGACTAATGGGGTTTAGTTTTTCTATCCTCAAAAATCTACCTTTAGGCAAAGGAAGAGTACCATTAAAATCAATAATATTTCTAACATATCTATCTTTAAGATATAAAGAAAGTACTCTCTCTAACTTCTCTTCAGTCACAATGCTTTCATTTTTACAAAATCCAACTAATCTTCTTTTTATCTTAGAACCAGTTCTAATTTCCTCTTGTGAATAATATATCTCATCTCTTTCATCCCAAATATCCATAATAAACCTACAAAATAACTAATTTAAATTATTTTCTATAAAATTGCGACATATTTATATACTATTTTGAATATAAGTAGTAAATTGAGGATTGTATGAAAATTCAACCATATGTTCAAAAACTTGAATCGTCTGAAAAATATAAAAGATTTATAAGTGAAAACTCTGAATCTTTTCTAATCGCTGGTTTTTTTGTACTAGATTATGAAACAGGAATGAATGTACACCAAATAGATTATTATGTTCCTTCAAAAAAACAAGTAGCCGCATTTAACCTAGATGGAGAAGTAGAACTTCGTCTTCTAGATATGTTGCATAAAGAAAAAAAACCGGAAAAACTAGACATTAAGACAAGAATAGATTTAGATGCATTAAAGGGGATATTAGAAGATGAAATGAAAAATAGAAGCTATACTGAAGGTATAAAAAAATGTGTTGCAGTGATACAGATGATAGATGGCAAAAAGTTATGGATATTGAATTGCGTATTGTCTGGAATGGAAATATTAAAAGCCCATGTAGATGATGAATCTAGAACAATTCTAAAAATGGAAAAAGCGTCAATGTTAGACTATATTAAAAAAATGCCCTCTATGCCAAAACAACAAGCTCCTCAAACAAGCAAAGACTCAATTCAAAAACAAATAGACCAATTAGATAAATTAAAAGAACAACTAGAAAAAGAAAAATCAAAATTAGGTAACGAAGATAACACTGATTTCGAAGATATAACTAAACAATAATAATAAATTCATTAACTCTTATTATTCTTTAAACTCCAAAGTTGCTTCGTATATCCTCGAGGTTCACAATCAGATTCTTTAAATCCAAGTTTTTCTCTTGTAGAAATTATTTTTTTCCGAGCAGAACCAACTTGCTTCAAAGGACACAAAATCTCTAGTTCTAAAAACCAGCCTAATTTTTTAACTTTGTTAAGCTCTATATTTACACCATCTTTTGTCCTATATAGTTCAGTTGTTTTCTCTTTATGTAACCATTTTCTAAATCCAAAATCTCTAATCAAATCAAAAAAACCTTCAACATCAGAAATTTCAAACTGGACTTCTTTTTTTGCATAAACGCAATTAGAAAAACTACTTCTTTTCTTGAAATTAACCTCTCTAGTTTTCCCCATATTTCTTACACGAAGACTTTTTTCAGGATATTGAAAATATTCCAAAGTATAATAATCATCTTTTTTAGTTTCTCTTTTAACAAAGCGAGCTATTTGTTTTATTCTGTTTCTAACACTATTCAAATCTTTCTCCTTAAATGGAATCTTGGTTTCAACTTCAATCCAACTCATAAAATCATCACATTAACTTTAAGAAATCATATTTTAAAAACATTCACTTAAAAATAATTTTCAATTAAAACACCTTACTGCTTCTCTAGTAGGAGCACAAATTGTTTCTGATTGCCCGACCACAGCGCTAACGCTTATACTAGGAGGAACTAAAAGACTATAACTTATATTTTTAACAACTGCATCAACAGAATTGTATTCTACAAAACCAGAATAATTTGTACTGATATATAATCCAAAATTTCTAAGACTGGGTAAGTCAACCGGTTCTTCTATGTGGATAACACCTGAAGAATCAGTAACTACAAACTTTAAATTTTTAATATCTTTTCCTCCAGCAAAACGCTCTATGTTTATTAAAAGTCCAGGTTTATATTCATTAAGCCCAAAAGCTTGAAATGTACTAATAGGAATTATTCTACAATTATTTATTTTCAAGTCTATTCCAAAACACAATGAAGAATCTCCAGATGTATTTTTTTTAACCTCTCTTAAATAAACTCCTAAAAAAATAGATACTGCTACAACTGAAATTAAAACAATTAAAATCGTTCCGACCACCGCCCCTATTCCTTTTCTTTTCATTTTAGTAAGGTTGTTTAGCACAACAAGTAGTTTTATATCCGAGTGGAAGACCATTAATCAATTTCCCAGTAGAATCTACGGGATAGAGTGGATTACTTCCATCATAACATTCACTAGTATTAGTTGGCCATTGACAACAATTTCCTGCTCTTGACGAAGAAGCTGGACTATCTAAATAACCAGGAGTATTATTTGCATAAATTCCTAAGGATTGTATTGGAGTTCTTTCAAAACACCTTATTTTTTTTGAAATAATAGAACAAGCATCTTTGTCTTTTCCAACCATTGCAACAACTCTCAATAAATTAGGGTTACCTCCTAAAACAGGAATTCCATATGGCTCAACAACTTTCAAAGATTCAAACTCATTCCATGAAGTAACTTCTCTATCATAAGTCCCCTTTCTCCCATCTTGTCCTTCAAAAACATATCTTATCCCAGTAATATTTCCCTTCCCAATATTTCTTTTAACTACAATATCTGCCTCGTGATAAGACCCTCCAACCTGATAATTACAAGTTCCATAAGCTTGACAACTAATAGGCTCAAGATTTATAGTCAAACAACTCGCGTCATCAATCTCGCTTGTCTTGTCAGTATTTTTTAAAACAAAACTCCACAAAAATGCAACTCCTATAACTGCTCCAAGGACTAAAAGAGTAGTTGTAACAACAGCACTTAAACCTCTTCTATCAATCATAATTTCTAATCGTTAAACTTGTTTATAAATAATACTAAATTTTATCTATAGCTTTGCACACAAACATCTGCTGCAACAAATACAACTAAAATGTCTTGATAAACTAATTTATCAAAATCCGAATTCAAAAAATTTTAAAAAAAAATAAAAAAATAAAATCTAAATTACTTACAATCAATAGGTTGCGATGTCACCTGACATAACTGTCCATTGACTCTCAAGACCGTGTTGACTGATTTTGGAGTAAATCCCCAAGAAGATGCATCAATACCTACTGAACTAGTTGTTGAAAGTTCTGTCAAAACAGTTATTTCACTATCAACCAATTTAGTTTCTCCAGTAGGACCATTAAACAACAACTCTATTTTTTCAAAAGTTCCTGCCCCAGGATTTCTTTTCACACCAACCTTCCATTTTCCATTAGGCGAAGTACAACTCACAGGCTGAACACTTACAGTGAAACAATCTCCTTGAATTCCCTTAGCGCCCTTATCAATCGTAGGTTTAACCACAGACCAAATGACTGCAATACCAACAATTACCAGAAGTACTATGAGGATATTAGCCACAACTTCGCTTACTCCTTTTCTTGAATTAAACATTCTCATAAACCTCCTTTACGACTACAAGTAATATTAAAGAGTATATAAATTATTTGTTTAATCAAAAATACTGTCAAAATTCAATAAATCGATGTACTACTACACTCTAAAGTCTGAGGTTTTTGTTTAGCCATTTAACATAATTAAACTGCTTTAAAATTATATCAAAATGTTTTATGATTTTCTAAACAAAAGTAATTTTCTTAGATTCTGAAATTCCTGTAAAATTAGAGTTTGTAGAATTAATAGTCACAAACCCTCCATAAATTGTCAAGCCGGCAAGATTAATATTTGGAATATTCCACGTAACATTTGCCCTTCCAGAATTATCAAATAAACCAATAGAATTACTAATGCCTAAAGATGTAGGAGCACTTAAAGTATGAGTAAACAATCCATCTGGATTCAGAGGGATATTTCGTCCGTCAGGCAGTGTAATTCCTTGTGCAGAACCTAAAGAAAACGCAGTAGCATAAAGTTGATTTGGAGACATTTCATCTTGCAATTCAAAGTTTATAGTATTTCCTCCAGAAGGCGTTCCAGACATTTCAATTCCAATTTGAGGGTATGAACGTTTGTATAAGGTAGTAGAGTTAGGATACCAAGAAGTGTTTTGAGTCCAAACCATATGTAAATTTCCTTTAGAGTCAATCACAATATCTCCATCAACTCCCCAATAACTTGGCTCGTTGCCTGAAGAAAGTAATGTAGATTGAATGTGGTCATTTATCAAAAAACGTGGACTTGAATCAATTTTTAAATAATCTCCTTTATCGTTCGCCCTTCCAAAAACACCAACTAAACTAGAGTCAGGCAAAACCATTAATATTTGATTAAGAGTGGTAATAACATCACTAGAAGTTCCAAGTTGTTCGTTCAAAACTAAAATATTTCCTGAATTAGCAATTTTACTGTAAAAAACCTTTCTTCGAAGATAATCTCCCCAAACTACATAAATATTATCATAGTTATCAATTGTTAAACTTGGATATTTATTTACCTCTCTTGGATTTTGTAGATATAAAGGTCCAGATATCATAGACCCTGAATTATTAGTTTTTATATAGTAGAGGTTGTACCACCTATAAGTAAAACTAGTACTAGTCATCACAACAAAGTGAAGATTATCCTGCGAGTCTATTTTTATTTTAACTCTCGATGTTCTTAAAATATTGCTTAATATAATAGGATTAATCAATACACTTCCAGTTGAATTAATTTTAGCATACGCTGGAAGGTCTCCCTTTAAATTAACTTCAGAAACAATATGAATATTATCCTGCGAATCAATAT
>CAYNAC010000009.1:0-13148 GCA_964395155.1 Candidatus Woesearchaeota archaeon | reverse complement strand
AACCAAATCTCTGTCTATTGTAAACTAACAAGCCTACAATTCCAACAACAACAAATAATATTCCAAGACCTATAGCTCCTCTCTTTCCAATCGCCCCAATAACGGCTCCAGTTATTCCAAATCTTTGAGATTCATCTCTTTGTTCTTCTCCAAGAGCATTATTACTTAACTCTTCCAACTCTAAAGAATCGTCACTTGGTTGCCTTCTTCTATTTCCTTATTCACTACTTCCACTTTTCTTACCTTTATTTCCTCCATTGTTTGAAGTTGGAGGGTCAATAGGAGCAGGATTAGTTGAAGAATAAGGAGGATCTACAGGTTGAACTCCAGGATTTGGAGGGTCAATAGGAGCAGGATTAGTTGAAGAATAAGGAGGATCTACAGGTTGACTTGGTCTCGATCTATAATTAGGATCTACAGGAGCAGGTGATACGCTCGGAGGGTCAGTAGGTCTTGCTACATTAATAGGATCTACAGGTTGAACTCCAGGGTTTGATGGTTCAACAGGTGCCACATTAGCTCCTCCATTTCCATCTGTTTCATAAGTTCTAGAAGATTCATAAGTTCCACTAGTATCTGCACCAGCAGAAACCAAAGCCAATCCTAATATTGCCAAAGCAACAATCATGAAGCTAAATTTCATATAATGTCGAGATTTTAAGGTTATTTAAACCTTTTCATTACTTCAAAATTACTCAAATCTTGGAGTTTTGCAGAATTTATAGATATAAGTCGATATCTAATAATATATCCAACTTTACTAATTAAAGTCTTTAGTGCATAGTATAAAACTAATCAGAGTTTTGAGATATTAATTGATAAAAGTTTACTTAATTTCGATAGACATTTCTCAAACATCTAAGTATAATTATTCCACCAAAGTTGAACTTAATCTACAATGCTTTAACTTTGTTTGTGCAAAACCGCTCAGCTTTGTATATAAATGCAAATTATAATTAAATGTTTTACTTGTTTGATTAAAATTATATTAAAATGAAATGTTTTAAGATTAAATTTTCTTTGCGTACAAAGCCAATCTGAGCGATAAGTATATAAATTAATATATCTTTTACAAAACATGTTTAACGGAATTGTTAATCTCGGATCAGTTTTTCTGATTTCTATTATTTTGTTTATTCTGGGCTTTCTGTGGTATGGACCTTTATTTGGAAAACTTTGGTTAAAATTATCTAAAATACCTGCTAGTGAAGTTGCAAAAAACAGAAAAAAAGGCATGAAAGGGATGTGGAAACAGATGGTTCTTAATTTTGTAGGAACATTTGTAATGGTTTATGTTTTAGCTGGTCTTTTTGCATTGCTTGGAGTTACTTTACCAATGCAAGGTGCAGTCCTTGGATTTTGGATATGGTTAGGATTTTTTGCTTGCACTACTCTTTTAGGAGGAGTTTTGTGGGAAGGAAAACCTTGGGGTTTATTTTCTCTAAATGGGCTTTACTGGCTAGTTAGTTTGAAGCTTGCCGGATTTTTGATTGTTCTTTGGAGTTAAAAATTTTTAATAGAAAGATTTTAAAGCAATTTAATTATACTTTTGTTTGTGCGGGGGTAGCAAAGCGGTTAAATGCGCGAGACTTAAGTTGTCACCTCCTCGTTAGAGTAGGTAGCTGAACGAGATACATAGGTTATCTCGTGGCTTAGTGCCTTCGGAGGTTCGAATCCTCCCTCCCGCATTTAAATTTTCAATTTACAACTTTTACATATTCCACTAACTTCAATTTGAAAATGACATATTTCTCCATCTAAGTTATTCCTCAAAAAATCTATTTTATTTAATTCAATATGTTTTTTTAATCCACATATTTCACAAAAAAAGTGACAATGATTTCTTCCTTTCTTAGAATACAAGTTTTTTCTCTCACAAATGAATGAATGTATTTTTCTTTCTTTTTGAAGTTCTCTCAAAAACCTATAAACCGTTGCAATTCCAAGATTTGGATTTTCTTTTTGTATTTTTTTATAGATTTCTTCAGCATTAAAAAAACTATTTGTATCTTTTATAGCCTGCTCAATTGCTTTTTTCTGTTTAGTCTCTCTTTTGTCGACCATTATTGATAATTAAAATCAATAAGCTTTAAATACCTTCTCAGATTTTAACCTATAATGAATGAAGCACTTTTCTATACGCTAATTAGCGTTTTAGCAGTTAGCTTAATTTCTCTCGTAGGAATTCTAACTTTATCAATAAAAACAAAAAAGCTTAACAAAATATTAATCTACTTCGTGAGTTTTGCCACAGGTGCTCTTCTAGGAGATGTTTTTTTGCATTTGATTCCAGAATTAATTGAAGGAAACAATTTCACTTTACAAACTTCCTTCTTTATTTTAGGAGGGATTCTAGTTTTTTTTATCGTCGAAAAAATAATTCACTGGAGACACTGCCATATTCCTCAAAATGGAGAACACATCCATCCATTCGCAATTACCAATTTAATAGGGGACGGAGTTCATAATTTCCTAGACGGGTTAATTATCGGAGCAAGTTATTTGGTGAATATCCCAGTTGGAATAGCAACAACTATCGCTGTAATATTCCACGAAATTCCTCAAGAAATAGGAGATTTTGGAATTCTTCTTCATGCAGGTTTTTCAAAATCCAAAGCACTATTATTTAATTTTCTTTCAGCTTTAGCGGCAATAGTTGGAGGAGCAATATCAATATTATCTGTCGGAATTCTACCTCAAATAGAAAGTTACATAATTCCAATGGCAATTGGAGGGTTTATTTATATCGCAGGAGCAGATTTAATTCCAGAATTACATAAAAACTTCGAAACTAAAAAATCAATAATTCAAATAATTTCTTTAATACTAGGAATATCTGTAATGGCTTTACTCCTTTTTCTAGATTAAATCTGTTAATATCCTTTAATTCTAGGGCTTTGCACACAAATGCAAATTCTGATTAAATGTTTTACTTGTTTGATTAAAAATTATATTTTAATGTTTAAATTTCAAGCTTAAACTTTGTTTGTGTGCAAAGCCTAATTCTAGTTAAAATTTAAATATCCTTTTAGTTTTGAGATGTTATGACTTTGTATATGTTTTATGGAACTGAGTGTGTTCATTGTCACGAAATGATGCCGATGGTTGAAAAAATGGAAAAAGAGTTGAAAGTTAAAGTTGAGAAACTTGAAACGTGGCACAATGCAGCCAACGCAAAAAAGTTACAAGAAGTTGACAAGGGAAGATGCGGGGGAGTTCCATTTTTCTACAACGACAAAACTGACAAGTTTATCTGTGGCTCTGCAGAATACGAAGACTTGAAGTCTTGGGCAAAATGATACTGCATATAATCTAAATATTTGAGATTTTAATAGATATTAAAAATAGTTTTATTTATATACTTCTAAATAATTATTTCATTGAGGTGATGAAATGGAAAAACTTATTCGAAATTTTGATGTGAAATATTTGCAAATTTTAGATGAAGAAGGTAACTGCGATGAAAAAAATAAGCCTAAAATTTCAGACGATACTCTAAGAGAAATGTATAGATTTTTAATTTTGACTAAATCTTTTGACGATAAAGCTTTGAAATTGCAAAGACAAGGTAGGCTTGGAACTTATGCTCCGATGAGGGGACAAGAAGCATGTCAAATTGGAAGTGCATTCGCTCTAAATAAAGATGACTGGGTTTTTCCAGCATTTAGAGAAAACGGAGTCTATATGATTAAAGGAGTACCAGCAGACATGCTTTATCTTTACTGGATGGGAGACGAAAGAGGAATGCAAATACCCAAAGGCATTAACATTTTACCAGTTTCAATAACTGTTGGAGCACATTTACCTCATGCTGTCGGGACAGCAATGGCTTTCAGTTATATGAAAAATAAAAATGTTTCAGTAGTTTATTTCGGAGATGGTGCAACAAGTGAAGGTGATTTTCACGAAGCTCTAAATTTTGCAGGAGTTTTCAAAGCTCCATGTGTTTTCATTTGTCAAAATAATCAATGGGCAATTTCAGTTCCAGTTAAAGAGCAAACAGCTTCGCAGACGATCGCACAAAAAGCAATAGCTTATGGTATTGAAGGAATCCAGGTTGACGGCAACGATGTTTTTGCAGTATACAAGGCGACTAGCGAAGCGGTACAAAGAGCAAGAAGAGGAGAAGGTTCAACTCTAATTGAATGTTTTACTTACAGACTTGCAGATCACACAACTTCAGACGACGCAAAAAGATATCGAAATGAAGAAGAGATTAAAATTTGGGAAAAAAAAGATCCAATAACTAGATTTGAAAATTATCTTGTCGAAGAAAAAATAATTAACCCTGTAATAATTGGTAAAATCAAGGCAGAAGCAGAACAGCAAATTGAAAACTCTGTTAAAAAAGCAGAATCGTTAAAACCTCAAAATCCAACCGAAATGTTTGGTTATTTGTATGAAACTCTTACTGAAGAAATGAAAGAACAAAGAGAAAAATCTTCCAAAGAAAATAAAATTATTTCTAAATCTAGCGAAAATAAAGAATCAGACAAACCTCAAAACAATGCAGGTGTAGTCGGAGAATTGGAGGAAGCTTGAATTTGGAACAGAAAACTGCCAACTGGTTAGAACTAGGTATCAAACCTTATTCTGAATTTATTCAGATGCAAGATACATTAGTAGAATTAAGAAAAAAAGATTTAATTCCAGATACAATAATTTCCGTTCAACATCCATTATGTGTTAGTTTCGGAGCAGATAAAAAAAATAATCAGTTTAGCGATTCTCTTCTAAAAAGAGTTTTTCAAAAATATGAAAACACAAATCACGAAAGCATAATTTCTTATTTAAATGAAAATGGGATTGATTTTTCAACATCTTCAAGGGGAGGAGGTGCAACGATTTTTGCGCCAGGACAATTTAATTTTTACCCTATAGTAGACCATCAAGCTTTAACTGGAAAAGATATTGATTTAACATCTTACAAATCAAAAATTTATCGCTGTCTTTTTGATTCACTTTCTATTTTAGGAGTATCTGGAATAAATGTAGGGAGTCAAGAGAGTTTTGCTACAAGAAATGAAAGAAAAGATATTTGGATAGTCAGAGACAGAGTCACTCATAAAATGGGTTCAAAAGGAATTTCATTAAATGGAAAAGTTGCATACCACGGATTTTCACTTTATGTTCAAAAAGAAGGTCTTGCTCATAGTTGGATGGTTAATCCATGCGGTTACAAACCCCACGAAGTAAAATTATGGAGCGTAGAAGAAGAATTAGGTAGAAGAATAAATCCAGGGGAAGTTCATGCCTCTGCTAAGAAAGCAATATCTCAAAATTTTGGATATTTTCAAATTAATCAAACATCTTTAAGAGATTTGGAGGTGCAACAATATGCCAAATAAAAACATGGTCGAAGCGTTAAATGAAGCGCTTAGACTTGAAATGAAAAGAGACAAAAATATTATTTTAATCGGCGAAGATGTAGGTGAAGACGGAGGAGTTTTTCGAGTAACGGAAGGACTAGCTAAAGAATTCGGCAATGAAAGAGTTATTGATTCTCCTTTGGCAGAAAGTGGAATAGTCGGAACATCTATCGGAATGAGTCTAACTGGATTAAAACCTGTTTGCGAGATACAGTTCGAAGGATTTATTTTTCCAGCTATTGACCAACTTGTAAGCCATGCTTCAAGATACAGAAATAGAAGTCGTGGAAGATTTACTTCACCAATATTAGTTAGGTGTCCAATAGGCGGAGGAATAAAAGCACTAGAGCACCATTCAGATTCTCCAGAATCTTATTTAATTCACACTCCAGGTCTCAAAGTGGTAATGCCTTCAGGACCCTATGATGCAAAGGGACTAATGATTTCAGCCTTGCGTGAAAAAGACCCTGTAATATTTTTTGAACCAAAGAAAATTTACAGAGCAATTAAAGAAGAAGTTCCTAACGAAGCTTACGCAATACCTCTTGGAAAGGCCAACGTAATCAAAGAGGGAAAAGACATTACTTTAATTTCTTATGGCGCTTGGATAAAAACTTGCAAAGAAGTAGTTGAAAAATTAAAAGATAAAATAGACATTGAATTAATAGACTTAAGAACTTTATCTCCATTAGATACAGAAACAATAATTAATTCAGTAAAGAAGACTGGTAAATGCGTTATTGTGCAAGAAGCTCCAAAAACATTAGGTCTAGCCTCCGAAATAACTGCAAGAATAAACGAAAAGGCATTTTATAGTTTAGAAGCACCAATAGAACGTGTTTGCGGATACGATACAATCGTTCCTTTAAGGCTTCATGAAGATTATTATCTTCCTTATGTTGAAAAAATTGTTTCTGCAATAGAAAAAGTTGTTGCAAGTGCTAAGGGAGAAAATGGCCACTGAATTTAAACTTCCAGACATTGGAGAAGGTATAGCTGAAGCAGAAATAGTTGAGTGGCTTGTTAAAGAAGGAGATTTTGTAAACTCATATCAGACAATAGTTAAAGTTGAAACAGATAAGGCAGTCGCAGATTTACCTTCACCAGTTACAGGAACCATTCTTAAAATTAATTTTGCCAAAGGTCAAACTGCAAATGTCGGAGCAGTTCTTTGTATCATTGGAGAAAGTGGAGAAAAAATAAAAGAAAAATCAAATAAAAATAATGAAGTAGTAGAAAAAAAACCAGAACAAAAAAAAGAAAATTTAGTCAAAAAAGAAATCACTCCAAATGGAAAAGTTTTAGCCTCGCCTGCGGTAAGAAAGTCAGCAATAGAAAAAGGAATTGACTTGAATAAAATTCAAGGAAGCGGACCAAACGGACAAATAGTCATGTCAGATTTAGATAAAAATAATTTTTCAGAAGTTACTAAAATTATAGAATCAAAACCTGTTGAAATAAATCACCAAAGAAAATACGATCAATATGGTTATGTTGAAAGAGTTCCTATTAAAGGTGTGAGAAAATTAATTGCTCAAAATATGATTAAATCTCTTTCTCAATCTGCTCAAGTAACTTCCATGGAAGATGTTGACGTAAGCATCCTGTGGGAACTTAGAAAAAGAGAAAAAGAACATTTTGCAATTGAAGGAATTAAATTGACTTTTATGCCTTTTGTAATCAAAGCTGTAATCAAAGCATTGCAAAAACATCCCAAAGTTAATTCCAGTTTAGAAGGCGAAAACATAGTTATAAAAAAATATTATAACATTGGAGTTGCTGTTCAAACTGACGCAGGACTTATGGTTCCAGTTTTAAAGATTGCTGAAAGAAAAAGTATATCTGAAATTGCCAAAGAAATTGAAAGCCTAGCTGAAAAATCGAGAAAAAGAAATATAGACACTATGGATTTGAAAGGAAGTAGCTTCACGATAACCAATTACGGAAGTGTGGGTGGAACTTACGCTACTCCGATAATAAATCCGGGCGAAACCGCCATTTTAGGAACAGGTAGAATATTTGACAGAGTTGTTTTAGATGAAAAAAGCGGAAAAGTGAGAAATGCAAAAATACTTCCAATTTCTCTTACGTTTGATCACCAGGTATTAGACGGAGCAGAAGCCACAGAGTTTATCGAAACTTTAAGGCAAATCCTTGAAAACCCTGAAGAACTACTCAAAGACTAAAGAGTTATTTATCTTTGTATTTTATTCCTCTAACAATTCCAAATTCTGTGCTCAAAAAGAGATGACTTATTGATGAAATGATATATCTAAATATAGAGTTTATCACAAACATTAAATAATACCTTTAATTTAACTGAATATGGTGGTGCAACTAGATAATTTCTTTACTCCAAAAAACGTGGCTATTGTAGGTGCATCTCGAAACCCTGCAAAAGTAGGCCATGTCATCATGAAAAACATGGTAGATGGTGGATTTAAAGGCAAAATCTTCCCTATAAACCCTGAAGCAAAAGAAATACTAGGTTTTAGAGTATACAAGTCCATCGTTTCAGTCTCGGAAGAAATAGATTTAGTAATAATTTCAGTTCCAGCAGATTTTGTATTATCAGTTATCGAAGAATGCAATAAAAAAAAGATAAAAGATGTTTTGATAGTTACTGCAGGATTTGGAGAAGTAGGCAATCACAAATTAGAAGAACAACTCAAAGATAAACTTACCAAGTATAAAATTCGTTGCGTAGGAGTCAATTGTCTAGGTGTATTTGACGCACACAATAAATTTGACACTCTATTTTTACCAAGGTACAGACTAAGCAGACCAAAGGCAGGAGGAATTAGTTTCGTTTGCCAAAGTGGAGCAATCGGCTCGGCAATACTTGACATCGCAGCATACAACGGATACACTTTTTCCAAATTTATATCATACGGAAACGCTACACAGCTTGATGAGTCTGACTTAATTGAATATTTACTCCACGATTCCAACACTAAAGTTATATGTCTTTATGTAGAAGGAATAAAAAATGGAGAAAAGTTTTTCGAAACTCTAAAGAAAACAACTCCTCATAAACCAGTCATAGTACTAAAGGGAGGCTTAACCGATGATGGAATGAAGGCGACTATATCTCACACAGGTTCATTAGCAGGAAACAAAGACGTGTTCTTCGGAATTTTAAATCAAGTTAACGCAATACGTGCTGATTCGCTTGAAGAAATGTTCCACATTGCAGCTCTCTTTGAAAAAAAAGTTGACTTTGAAAATAACAGAATCCAGATAATCACTAACGGCGGAGGATACGGAATAATATCCACAGACGCAATTTCTTCGTCTAAACATCTCAAATTAGCAGATCTAAGCTCAATAACTATCGCAAGTATAAAAAAAATAGCTCCAAAACATATGAATGTAGGTAATCCTTTAGACTTACTAGGGGATGCTACAACTGAAAGATACAGAGAAGCTCTCAATCTAACACTTGCAGATAAAAACGTTGACGGAATTTTACTAATTGCTCTTTATCAAACTCCTCTATTAACTACTGAAATAGTAGAGGTAATAAGTGAAGCACACCACAATTCAAAGAAACCAATAATAGTAATCTCAACCGGCGGAGAATTCACAGAACTTCTTTCAAAATCTTTAATGGAAAGAGGAATACCTGTCTTTAACTTTCCTCACGAAACTATTTCCGCTCTAGATAAAGTTGTGGCTTACGAATTACGAAACAAAAGTCTTAAACCTTATATTGAAATTAAAGAAAATAAAAAAACCAAAATAGAAAAGGTTGTTAAAAAAACAAAATCAAAAAAAATCAGACCAGCAATCAAAAAGAAAAAATAAATTACTCTTTAGTATAAATATATAAAACAAACTTAATTATTATTCAGAGGTGATGATAATGCACAACAATCATATTTCCGAACGCGACCTACAACTACCAGACGTAGAGTTTCCTGAAATATCTAAAAAGATAGCAAATGACAAAAAAATTATTTCCTTGGGACCTGGCGAGCCAGATTTTTTAACTCCAAAACCTCTACTCGATTACGCAAGAAAAGTATTACCAAAAGCAACTCATTATTCAGAGCCACAAGGAATGATGGAATTAAGAGAGGCAATAGTAAAGAAATTGTCTATCGAAAATAACATACGCGCAAATGTAGATAATATAGTAGTCACATGCGGGAGTCAAGAAGGAATATTTTCAGCTCTACTAGCTTCGGTTGATCCAACAGAACAGGTCTTAGTTCCAAGCCCCGGTTATGCAGGTTATGTTCCAGCTATTGATTTAGTTAGTGCTACACCAGTTTATGTTCCTCTATCTGTAGAAAATAATTTCGAATTAAATCCAGACATATTGAAAAGACACATAGATAAAAAAAAGTCTAAAGTTTTAATTTTAAATAGTCCTTCAAACCCTACAGGAAACGTTTTATCAAAAAAAATTTTAGAAGAGGTTGCAGACATCGCAATAGATAATGATTTATTAATTTTTTCAGATGAGGCTTACGAGAACGTATTATACGATGGCGCAAAACATATTTCTATTGGAAGTTTAAACGGGATGCAAGACAACGTTGTGACATTTCACACATTTTCTAAAACTTATGCAATGTGCGGTTTTAGATTAGGTTATTGTACAGGACCTAAAAAATTTATTTCTGAAATGAATAAAAATCATCATTATATTACTCTAGGAGCACCAACTATTTCTCAAATGGTTGGAATAAAAGCACTTTCTTTAAACAAAAAACATGTAAATTTAATGGTTGAAGAATATAAAAGAAGAAGAGATTTAATCGTCCCAAGACTTAATGAAATGGGCATGCCTACCAAAGTACCTCAAGGAGCATTTTACACATTTTCAGATATTTCAAATTACTCAAGAGATTCATCTCATTTCGCTCAAAAATTAATAAAAGATGCAAAAGTTGCAGTTATTCCAGGAACTGAATTCGGACCATTCGGACAAGGATATATTAGATGCAGTTTTGCAACAAAGTATGAAAAAATAGAAGAAGCACTAGACAAAATTGAAAAATTTCTAAATAAATAATTTAAAAATTATAAATAACATAAAAATAAATACTCATAAAAATCAAGATTTTAATGGAAGTAAATATAATTCTCTTTTACAAATTCGTAGAGATAAATAATCCAAACAAAGTTAAAGTTGAACATCAAAAATTTTGTAAAGATTTAGGAGTAAAGGGAAAAATAATCTTAGCAAAAGAAGGAATAAATGGTTCTATTTCTGGTAACAAAGAACAAGTTGAAAAATACAAAAAATGGATTTCAGGCAAAGATTTATTCAAAGGAATAGAATTCAAAGAAGAAAAAGGATTAGACCATCCATTTGATAAAATGGTAGTTTTGTTAAAGAATGAAATAATAAGAATAGATAAAAAATTGGACTTAAATAAAACTGGAAAGCACATCTCTCCAGAGGAATTTCTTGAAAGTTACAAAAATGATGAGGTGGTAATATTAGATGCAAGAAATAATTATGAAAGTAAGGCTGGAAAGTTCAAAAAAGCAATTACTCCAGATATAAATTCATTTCGAGAGTTTCCTTCATTTGTAGACAATCTAAAAATTTCTAAACAAACTCCAATAGTCATGTACTGCACCGGAGGTATTAGATGCGAGAAAGCAAGTGCATATATGATTGAAAAAGGATTTACAAATGTATCTCAATTACATGGTGGAATAATAAATTTCTGCCAAAAACTTCCAAACACTGCTTGGGAAGGAAGTTGTTTCGTATTTGATAAAAGGATAACTTCATATGTCGGACAAAAAGAAAATCCAATCAATCCATGCATTCATTGTAATATAAAATCAGACCAATACACAAATTGCAAACTAAAAACTTGCAACGAATTAATATTTATTTGTCCTAGTTGTCAAAAAACTCAGCACAATTGTTGTTCAATTGAATGCAAGAAAAAACTACTAAGTTAAACACTATTATACAACTTTGCAAAAACCCAGCCTAATACATAAAACATAACATAACTTTGCACAAGTCCAAATAGAATTGTCCAATCATAAAATGAAAAAGATATAGGATATTTTGCGATTATGAAAGCAGACTCATAATTACTAAACCATACAAACAATCCATAAAAAACTAATATCATCATACTCATCATTCCAAGAGTATGTCCAAGAGCGTAAGGCTTTAACCAACCTGATTTAAACTTATCAGAATAGTTTGTAGAAATTCCAGATTGACTTTTTCTAATTCCTCTCTTTTTCATAATAGTTATAAGTTAAAATGATATATAAATCTTACTTTTAAAAATGGCTTTGCACACAAACAAAGTTTAAGCTTAAAAATTTATTATTAAATGTTTTACTTGTTTGATTAAGGGTTACATTTTAATAATAATTTGCATTTATGTGCAAGACTTTTAAAAAGATCATTAAATTTTTCTAGCACAAAGGCAATTTTTTTACAAAGCCAGTAAATAAGTAACATTTAAAAACAAAATTTATCAATCAAGTTTAAGCTCGTCTAGTATAGTGGTTAGTACGACGCCCTGTCGCGGCGTAGACCCGGGTTCGATTCCCGGGACGGGCGTAATACCATCATGCGATTTTGATGGGATTTTATATACAAGTTTTATACAAGCTGTTTAAAAAGCAAGATTATTAAAGATAAATCTATAATTGTTTTTTTCTTTTTCTTTCTTCTAACCAGGTTTCATAAGATTTAGATTTTTTGACCCTTTCCAAATCTTTTAACATTGTATCTTTTATCTTTTCTTTCTGTTTATCAGAAATGGGTTGTTTATCTCCAATTTTTGATCTATTAAGTAGAAGTCTTCCAATTTCAGGATCGTTGCATGTCCAAGGTATCTTGATAGTTCCCCTTTTTTTGATTAACGTCCCTTCTAAATCCTGATTTATGCTTTTTGGATATATCAAAGAAACGAAAACCATCGCAGGAAACTTAGAGAATAAGAAAACTCTCTTTGAACTAAAAACAATGGTCCCATCTACACTCCGCATAATATAGCTCTCAAAATGCTCTGGTAAATCTTCTGTAGAATCTTCTACATAATCCAATAACAAAATATGATGTTCATATTCATCATCACACTCTTCCTCTAGCAACAGCTTTCTCCACTTTTCTTCCGTTTTTGTAAGTTTTTCAGTCCATTCAGAATGGTGTTTGTTAAAATTCTTTAAATCTTCTTTAAGCATTCTCCAAGAAAGCGAAAGAATGAATTTTTGCAACCTTTCATCATATTCAAATGAATCTCTAGTTTTATTAACATAGGGATAAAAGATTTCTCTTGCAAAATAATTTTCAAGTTTTGAAAATTTCAATTCACAATCATCGCACAAAAGTTTTTCCTTAGGTCCATCTTGAATTCTTTTATTAATTTTTATTGCTTGTCTCAAATAACCTGTGGCTGAAGTTCCTTTAATCCAATCAAATACAAACTTTGGAATAATATGGCTTTCTCTGAGATTTTTTTCAAATCCGCATAATCCACAAATGTCCATATTTACAGCATAATAGATATAATTAAAAATTTAATGTTACTCGCAATATTATGTTAAATATCGATTATTCCAGCGGGCAAAAATTTCTTTTATCTATGGGTCTAAACTTAATGTTTTTAGGCATGCTTCTTTTTTTATCCAATGGTGTTTTCGTGACTCAAAGAATAGACTCATTTTCTCAAGCAATTATTTCAAACAATAGTGAAGTAAGAGATTTATATGAAAAAACTTATCCTTCTATTATTCTAAGTAACAATATAATTTTATGGTTTAGTATCGGTTTAGTTATTACAG